>JAGAAA010000101.1 GCA_017615495.1 Clostridia bacterium | reverse complement strand
TGACAACGGCGTCTTCAACTTCGAGGGCGGCTGCTACGCAAAGGTCATCAACCTCGACAAGGATTCCGAGCCGGACATCTACAACGCCATCAAGAGGGACGCTCTTTTGGAGAACGTCACGCTTGACAAGGACGGCAAGATCGACTTTGCCGATAAGTCCGTCACCGAGAACACCCGCGTTTCTTACCCCATCAACCACATCAAAAACATCGTGCGCCCCATCTCCAGCGCGCCCGCCGCAAAGAGCGTTATCTTCCTTTCCGCGGATGCGTTTGGCGTGTTGCCTCCCGTCTCCATCTTGACGCCGGAACAGACGCAGTATTACTTCCTCTCCGGCTTCACCGCAAAGCTTGCGGGTACCGAGCGCGGCATCACCGAGCCCACCCCGACTTTCTCCGCTTGCTTCGGTCAGGCTTTCTTGGAGCTCCACCCCACCAAGTACGCTGAGGAGCTTGTTAAGAAGATGCAAAAGAGCGGCGCCAAGGCTTACCTCGTCAACACGGGTTGGAACGGCACCGGCAAGCGTATCTCCATCAAGGATACCCGCGGCATCATCGACGCCATCCTCTCCGGCGACATCAATAAGGCGCCCACCAAGACCATCCCGTACTTCAACCTCGAAGTTCCCACCGAGCTTCCCGGCGTGGCTACCAACATTCTCGACCCGAGGGATACCTACGCTGACGTGAGTGCTTGGACTGCCAAGGCGGAAGACCTTGCTTCCCGCTTTGTGAAGAACTTCCAAAAGTACACCACCAACGAAAAGGGCGAAGCCCTCGTTAAGGCGGGTCCGTCTTTGAAGTAATCTTTCAAAACAAAAACGGTAGGGCGGTGAGACAAAAGTCTCGCCGCTCTTTTTTTAGTCCGCCATGCAGGAACTGAGAGCCATTATTAAGTTTGGGCTAAATTTTGTCCACGATATTGCAAGGGTTGATAGCAAAATTGTAAAATATAGTTGTTATGAAGCCTATTACAAAAAAGATCATAACAATCGGCGTGTTTCTTGCTGTCGTTGCGGCGATTACCGTAACGATCATCTTGCTCACGCAGGAAACGCCCGAGTCACTTAATTCTTACGGGATACGTTTTGTCTATGCGGACGAGTACGATGCTTCCATTGAGGATTACGAGGTAGGCGCCTTTGAAACCTACGAAGAATTCAGCAAGTCCAAGTGGGCAAATGCCAAAGTGGATGGATTTGATGAAAGTTTAAAAGATTCTTATTATACAAACCGCTACTTTAAAGAAAAAAATCTAGTTATCATCGCTTTTAATCAGGAATATAGAGATCTTCATTTTGAAATCGTAGACGAAAAAACCGCGGGTGACAGATGCGATCTTTCCGCCGTGGTGCTGTATGACGTGCCTCGCTCTCCTTTTGTTCCGAACGAGGACGGATACGTTGTCCGGTTTGAGAATGGTGAAATGCATTCTTATTTGCCGGAAGACGTTCCCAAAAATTACGTCGGCACGCACGAGGTAAGTAATTCCAAGGGGAATACTACGTATTATTATTTGTACGAAACGGAAGAATCGCTTGCCAAGGAATATACCTTTACCATCGTGGCGGAACATTTTTACGGTTGTAAATCGCAAATATATGCAAGAAACAGTTTTGAAGCCGTTCTTATGCCCGACGAGGAAACGCCCGTGACGTACCGGTTTGGTTCCAAAGCGGAAGCGGACGTTTTTGTGGCGGAAGATCCGTATTTTGAACGTTTTTTTGCGACAATTGTTACTTTAAAGGCTAACGTTCAAAACGGCATTGACGAACACGACGTTATTTTGGTAAGGTTTCCGGCTCCGGCAAATGAATTTTCACAGCAAGGAGCGTATTTGGAAGGCACGGAGCTGCTCCTTTGGAATGTCGAGTCGAACGAGAAATCTCTTTTGAAAGGGGAAGCAAGTTACGTTGTGATATTCACGGTGCCCAAAGGCGCAACCATCGAAACGTTGCGTTGGGTGTCGTATCGAGGAGAAAATTCCGAGCCGCGCATTGAGGAAAACGTTTATAACTTGGTAAGGGACGATAACAGCACGATCGAAAAACACAAAACGGAGATACGAGCATGATCGAAGTAAGAGGGGTAACAAAACAGTACGGCGAGTTTTTTGCGCTAAGCGACGTTTCGTTGACGGTCAAGGAAGGGGAGTTTTTTATCATTACCGGGCGTTCTGGTAGCGGCAAAAGCACTCTTATGAAGGTGACCAGCGGTCTTTTGGCGCCCACCTCGGGCGAAGTGTCGGTGGATGGAAAAGTGCTTTCCGACTTATCGGGGAAGGACCTTTACGCCCTTCGCAACAAATCGATCGGGTACGTGTTTCAAACCTTTGGTTTGGAAGAGAATTTTACGGCGTATGAAAACGTGGAACTTCCGCTGGTCATCGCCGGCGTAAAAAGGAAGGAGCGCAAAGCCCGCGTGGAAGAAGTGGCAAAGGCGGTGGGGTTGGTCCCCTTTTTGGATAAGCCGGCGCGCGTTTTGTCGGGCGGCGAAAAACAGCGGGTAGGCATCGCTCGCGCCATCGTAAACGATCCTAAGTACCTTTTTGCGGATGAACCTTGCGGCAACCTCGACAGCGAAAACACCTCCATCGTGCTACGCATTTTGCAGTCCCTGACCGAACGCGGCATCACCGTCATTATGGTGACGCACGATCTTACCCAACTCCCCCTTGCTACGCACAGCGTGGAGCTGGCGGATGGAAGAATCATCGATGAAAAGTTTTCTGATTAGGAAATTTTTGGATAAGGATTTCAACTTCTTTTTCGGGTTCTTTCTCGGAACTATTTTGCTTTCCGCCATTGCGATGGTCGCGTTCAGTTTGATCGGCGCTTTTATGATGGACGTGGAAACCTTCCGCGAGCAGTTTAATAACGGTTACGAGATCGAAGTGAAATCCGCAAAGTACCTTTCCGAATTGAAGGGGAAAGACGTGCTCCTTTTTGCGGAAGGCGGTTCGGGCTTAACTTACAACGTGACGCTCTCTTGCGGAGAGAAGGAAAAGGAAGTTGGGTTTCTCAACCGCGGTATCGTCATTTTGAACGCGCCCAAGGCGTATGGCTCCATATGCGTAGGAGACGTACTTTTGGATGCGGACACCGCGGAGGAACTCGGCTGCGAGATCGGCGACGAGATCACTGTCGGAGGTCGCGCTTGCAGGTACGTAAGCACGATGAATTATTATTCTTACCTTCCCTCGAGAAGCAGCGCGTTTGCTTTGTATGACCAAAGCGTCAAGCCATCCTCCTTTTCGGCGGTCTTTTTCCGTATGGAGGATGCCCTTGCTTTCAGCGAAAAGGTGGACGACCCCTCGGAGATAGAGGACAATAGCGGGGTTCTCAGTTACTACAAAGGAATGAAATTTTTGCGCAACGTCTTCATCGTGTTCGCTTGCTTTATGGCGTTTATCTGCGTGTTGTTTTACGCCGTGTTCCTTTCCATTTATCTGATGCGAAAATCTCGCTTTAGCGAGATCACGCGCGCTTTCGGCGGCTCAAAGATCGATTACTCCTTTTCCATTGCTTCCGCGTTTTCCATCGTTTCATTGTTGGGAACGGCGTTTGGGCTTCTTTTGGCGGCGGGGCTTCGCCGCATCATCAATTATTGGGCGGGCGAGATCATTGGGATGGAACTCAATCCCGTTTCCTTCGTCGCTTTGTTCTTTGGGTATCTTCTCGGCTCTTTCCTTGCGATAGGAGCGCTGAGCTTTATCATTTCTTGGAGGGTGGACCGTGACGGCGTTGTATTTTGCTGAAAAACAGTTAAAAAGATATCCGTTGCGCAGTTTGGCGTATTTTTTGGCGTGCTTCTTTTTCGCCGTGATCCTCGTTATGTTTGGGACGGTGACGGTTTCCATGCAAAGGACGCTGGATGCTTTGGCTGTGGAAAACGAGATGGATCACGTCGTCGTAAGCGCTTATGCGGACGGCGTGACAAAGGAAGCGCTCGCATCCGAAAAGTACGTCGAACACGTTGAAAAAGATTATATGATGGAATCCGGTATTGGGCGACTTCGTTCTCAATTGCTGGGCGAAACGTGTACGTATGGGGTTAACGTCTTTTGCTATGAAAACGGAGTGCCGTCGCGCGCGGTCGAAATTTTTGAAAACAAGTATGGGCGTTCTCCCATCGTTTGCGGCAGGAACGTCGTTTCGGACGGTGAGATCGTCCTTGGCGAAAGATACTTAAAATCTTGGGGAATTTACAAAGACGATTACCCTAAAGTGATCGGTGCGACCTTGGTGACAAGTTACCGTAGTTACTGGACAAACGAAGATACGGACGACGGGGAATGGACGGTGGTAGGCGTGTGCGACGCATTGTTTGACGACGTTCTTTTTGGAGTTACAGAGTACGAGAATATTGAAAACTATGGTTGGCTGATGATCGCTCGCGCGCCGGCGGAAAAACCTGCTCTTGGGTATAGAGTTTACGCGGAAAAGGGAATGCTTGGTTCGGTATCTCGCTCGCTTGCGAAAAAGTACGGGGAAGACGTCGTTACCGAAAAGCGTCACTCCGCCGAGGCGCAACAGGAGTTTTCGGAATATATCGCTTTCTTTGACCGCATCTTCCTCTTCTTGCTCGTGTTGCTTTGCTTCGCCTTCCTTGGCGTGACGGTGTTTGCCGTGGTGTTTTATACCTCCAAGCAAAGCGAATTCCATACGGTTGCGGCGGCGTTTGGCGCGCGCCGGTGGAAGCTCGTTTTATCCCAAGCCGTTTGCTACCTTGCTTTGCTGTTGCTTGCCGTGTTATTTTCCATCCTCGTTTCCGCCTTGTTGCAGAGCGCCGTGTTCAACGTTTTAAACGGCTATTTCAGCGTCGTTTTGTTCAGCGTTTCGGTGGGCGGCGTGTTTGCCGTGGGCGGGGTGCTTTTCGCCGCGCTTGCCCTTTGCGTTTCGGCGGGCGTTTTGTTTGGTACGCTTGCGGTAAAAAAGAGAAATTTGTGATAGCTTCGTTTCGTTGACAACGCGCGTGCGTGGCTTTATACTTTAAATCAAAAGTATAGAGGATCTATCCATATGAATAACAGCATCTTGTACGAAGTTCATAACGGCATTTACGTCAACCTCACCAACCGCTGCCCCTGCGCGTGCGTTTTTTGCTTGCGCAACACCACGGACACGGTAGGTCGCTCCGACCGCCTGTGGCTTGAAAAGGAGCCCACGGTGGAGGAAGTCAAGGCGGAGTTCCTGGAGCGCGATATGTCCAAATACGAGGAAGTTGTCTTCTGTGGTTTTGGCGAGCCTACCGAGCGCTTGGACGCCGTAAAGGAGATCGCCGCTTTCGTCAAGGAAAAATACGGCTTGCCCACCCGCATCAACACCAACGGTTTGGGTTGCTTGGTCAACGGTCGCAACATCGCGCCGGAACTTAAAGGGCTTATCGACGTGGTTTCCATCAGTCTGAACACCCCGTCCGAAGAGCGCTATATGGAAGAAGTCCGTCCCAAGTTCGGAAAGGGCTCTTACGCCGCGCTTTTGGACTTTGCCAAAGAGTGCGTCAAGTACGTCAAAAAGGTGGTGCTTTCCACCGTGGCTACCACCCTCACCAAAGAAGAGGAAGAGCAGTGCGCGGCGATTGTAAAAAGCATTGGCGCTGTTTATCGCATCCGCCCGTTTGAGTAGTCAACAGCGAATAAGGGCGCATCTGCTTTGCTGCCAACACCCCAAAAAATCTTTTGATTTTTCGGGGACCCCAACGGCAGCTGATAACTGCAAGGCGGCGAAATCACGTACGACAAGTACGCTCATTCGCCGCCTTTTGTCGAGCCTCGCGTCAAGCAACCCTTCTTCGCCGTTGACGGGGGTGCTTTGGGGCTCCGAATCAACTGCTACGCGCTGTCAATTTTTTTAATAGAATTTTAATAAAATTACTTGACGGTTTTTGGCACAAAGTGATATCATAATTCCAATGAAAATCTTTAAGGGCGATACGGGATATCGACAAGATTTGGTTAATAGTTTTGCTTATGACCTTGTCGAGCTCCGCGCCGATGGGGTTTTTTGTTATATGTATTCTTTTATGGAGGTATTCATATGAATAAAAACGGCCTTATTTATGACGTTGAAGACAAGCCGAAGCTGAGTAAGCTTATCGTCTTCGCCCTTCAGCAGGTGCTTGCCATTATGGCGGCGACCATCGCGGTCCCGACCATCATCGGCTTGCCCACGCAGATCCCGGCGGCGATCCTCGGCGCAGGCGTTGGTACCATCGTGTACTTGCTCTTCACGAAGTTCAAGAGCCCGGTCTTCCTCGGAAGCTCCTTCGCGTTCCTGAACTCCCTCTTCGTCGCAACCACCTTCGGTTACTGCGGCGTTTTGGTAGGCTCCATCTTCGCAGGTCTCGTCTACGTCGTGATCGCTATCGTGATCCACTTCGTCGGCACCAAGTGGGTCTCCAAGTTGATGCCTCCCGTCATCATCGGGCCGACGGTCGCTTTGATCGGTCTTTCCCTCGCGGGCTCCGCAATGGGTGACATCGTCAAGGCCAGCGGCGCGGCTATCCACGGCGCCTACAACCTTATCGGTTTGCTCTGCGGTCTCGTCGCGTTCGTCACCATCGTCATTTGCTCCTCTCAAAAGAAGTTTAAGTCGATGAAGCTTATCCCCTTCATCATCGGTATCGGCGCGGGCTACGCTCTTGCCGCTATCTTCTCCATCTTCGGCTATGCTTGCAAGGTGGATTACCTCAAGATCATCAACTGGACTCCGCTTGTTAACAACTTCGTCGTTGACGGCAAGTTCACCGGCATCACCGCTTTCCTCAACTATCCGCACTTCGGTCTCATTGAGGCCATTAAGGAAATGGTCAACGGCAAGGCGGGCATTGAGGGCGCTACGCTCCTCAACGGCGCAGGCGTTGCGGAAGTTGCCATCGCGTTCATCCCCGTTGCATTGGTCGTTTTCGCTGAGCACATCGCGGACCACAAGAACCTCGGTTCCATCATTGGCCGTGACCTCGTTGAAGGCGAGCCGGGCCTTGAAAAGACCCTCCTCGGCGACGGCGTGGGCTCCATCGCGGGCACCATCTTCGGTATCTGCCCCAACACCACTTACGGTGAGTCCGTCGGTTGCGTGGCTATCACCAAGAACGCTTCCGTGCGCACCATCTTCGTGGCGGCTTTGATGTGCATCGTGCTCTCCTTCATCAGCCCGATCATGGCTCTGTTGCAGACCATCCCGAGCTGCGTGATGGGCGGCGTGTGCTTGACCCTCTACGGCTTCATCGCTGTCAGCGGTCTTAAGATGTTCAAGAACATCGACCTCGGTGAGAACAAGAACCTCTTCACCGTTTCCGCGATCCTTATTTCCGGTATCGGCGGCCTTGCCATCAAGATCCCGTATGCTTTGAACGGCGACGGCTCTGTTGCTAAGGCGATCACCATCACTTCGATCGCTACCGCTTTGATCCTCGGTATCTGCACCCATGCGATCATGAACGCTCTTGAGAAGAAGAACGCCGAAGTCGCTCCCGAAGCAGGGGACGAGGGTGCTCCCGAAAGCTTGGTCGCAGGCGCTGTTGCTCCCGAAGCTGATTTTGAGCTCAAGGGCACGGACGGCGCTCAGGAAGCTGCGGCTACCGACGCAAAAGAGGAATAATCACACATTAAACAAAAAGCAAGATGGGAGGCCATTGGTCTCCCTTTCCTGCTCTAAGGAGAAACTATGGCTTATCCCAAAAACGTTACGGTTTTCAATCATCCCTTGATCAACCACAAGATCGCTATCCTTCGCAACGAAGCTACCGGAATGAAGGAGTTCCGCGAGCTTGTTGAGGAGATCACCACCTTGATGGCTTTCGAGAGTCTTAAAGACATCCCGACCACAGAAGTTGAAGTCAAAACTCCGTTGGAGGTTTGCCGTCAAACGGTTGTGCAGGAGAAGAGCGTCGTTGTCGTACCCGTGCTTCGCGCCGGGCTCGGCATGGTAAACGGCATCCACACCCTCCTGCCTACCGCCAAGGTGGGCCACATCGGTCTTTATAGGAACGAGGAGACCCTCGAGCCTTGCGAGTACTATTGCAAGCTTCCCGACGGCATCGAGAAGAAGACGGTCATCGTGCTCGATCCGATGCTTGCCACGGGTGGCAGCGCTGTTGCTGCCATCAATCTGCTTAAGGCGCGCGGCTGCAATAACATCAAGCAAATGTCCATCATTGCGGCGCCCATCGGCGTGGAAACTCTTGCCAAGGCGCACCCCGACGTGCAGATCTACGTTGCGACGGTTGACCGCCAACTCAACGAGCATGGGTACATTCTGCCCGGCCTTGGGGACGCCGGAGACCGCTTGTTCGGAACAAAATAACACAAAAAGAGCGCACGGTGCGACCGTGCGCTTTTTTGTTCGTCATTCATAAGAAAAGGGGCAGGGCGGCGATCGACTTTTTGAGGTCGGTCACTGCTTCCGACGTGGGGCCCCGTCGGATTTATTTATTTCCGGCAAAAATCCACAGAAGCCGTGAACTTTAGTTCGATTTCCAAACGGGAGAAAATTCCCGGCGGGAATCCCCGCCTGTGCGGGCCTACCCGCTGAAAAGGCATCATAGCCTTTTCACTTCGCTGCGCGAAGCAATTGCAAAGCAATTGGCTCCCTATTCGATTCCCTTGGTCGTACGCAAAAAGCGCACGACAAGCGTGCGCTTTCTGGTACTCCCGGCGGGCGCGACGCGTTAAGAAAACGCCACAGTGCGGCGTTTTTAGCCAAAGCGGGGAGCAATTTGCAATTGCGACCTGGAGGGGCGAAGCCGTGAACTTTAGTTCGATTCCCAAACGGGAGAAAATTCCCAGCGGGAATCCCCGCCTGTGCG
>JAGAAA010000100.1 GCA_017615495.1 Clostridia bacterium | reverse complement strand
TACCCCGCATATCTTTCCAGCCGTTTGGCGGAATTCTATGAAAGGGCGGGTATGTGCAAGGTGCTCGGCTCGGAGGACGTTTCGGGCTCCATCACGGCGATCGGCGCGGTCTCCCCTCCGGGCGGCGACCTTTCCGAACCGGTCAGCCAGGCGACTCTTCGTATCGTCAAGGTGTTCTGGGGACTGTCGGCGCAGCTTGCCTATAAGAGACATTTCCCTGCCATTGATTGGCTGACAAGTTACTCCCTGTACGGCGACAAGCTCAACCTCTGGTTCAACAAAAACGTAGACGAGGATTGGGAGAAGCAGTGCGCCGCCGCAATGCGCATCTTGCAGGAGGAAGCCTCCTTGGATGAGATTGTGCGCTTGGTGGGTATGGACGCCCTTTCGCAGGAAGACCGCTTGACGATGGAGACGGCAAAGTCTATCCGTGAAGACTATTTGCACCAAAACGCCTTCCACGAAGTGGATACTTTCGCATCCCTCAAGAAGCAGCACAAGATGTTGCGCTTGATCCTCTTGTCGGATGAGCTCGGCCGCGACGCGCTTGCTCGCCGCGTGGATATTGAAGATATCCTTGCCCTCCCCGTCAGGGAAGAGATCGGCAGAAGCAAGTACATCCCCGAAAACGAAATGCAAAAACTGGACGAAATTGAAAATAAGCTCAAGCAGGCGATGGCGGCGCTTATTTCCGAAGGAGAGATTTGATATGGTTAAGGAATATAGAACCATCCGCGAAGTGGTCGGCCCCTTGATGCTTGTGGAAAACGTCAGCGGCGTCACGTACAACGAACTGGTTGAGATCCGCCAAGAAGATGGCGACGTCAGGCGCGGCAAAGTGCTTGAGGTCATGGACGACAAGGCGCTCGTGCAGCTTTTTGAAAACTCGCAGGGGCTTAAGATCAGCACGTCCAAAGCGCGCTTCCTCGGCAAGAGCATGGAGCTCGGCGTTTCCGCCGATATGCTGGGCAGAGTTTTTGACGGTATCGGCAGGACCAAGGACGGCGGCCCCGACATTCTTGCGGAGAAGTATCTTGACATCAACGGACAGCCCATCAATCCCACCGCGCGCGATTACCCCGATGAGTTTATCCAGACGGGTGTTTCCGCGATCGACGGTTTGAATACCCTGGTCAGAGGACAAAAACTTCCCGTGTTCAGCGCGTCCGGTTTGCCGCACGCCAATTTGGCGGCACAGATCGCAAGGCAAGCGAAGGTGCTTGGCGACGAAGGCAACTTTGCCGTTGTGTTTGCCGCCGTGGGTATCACCTTTGAGGAAGCGGACTTCTTTATTCAGGACTTCAAGCGTACCGGCGCTATCGACCGCACGGTGCTGTTTATGAACCTCGCAAACGACCCCGCTATCGAGCGTATCGCAACCCCGCGTATGGCGCTTACCGCGGCGGAGTATCTTGCCTTTGAAAAAGGGATGCACGTCCTTGTTATCATCACCGATATCACCAACTATGCCGAAGCGCTTCGCGAAGTTTCGGCGGCAAGAAAGGAAGTGCCCGGCAGACGCGGTTATCCCGGTTATCTTTATACCGACCTTGCCACGATGTACGAGAGGGCAGGTCGCTTGAAGGGCAGCAAGGGCTCCATCACGATGATCCCCATCTTGGCTATGCCCGAAGACGACAAGACGCACCCGATCCCCGACCTTACCGGATACATCACCGAAGGTCAGATCATCTTATCCCGTGAACTGCATAAGCGCGGCGTCGTGCCGCCGGTGGACGTCCTCCCCTCCCTTTCCCGTTTGAAGGATAAGGGTATCGGTAAGGGCAAGACCCGCGAGGACCACGCCGATACGATGAACCAGCTTTTCGCTTGCTACGCTCGCGGTAAAGAATGTAAGGAACTCGCCGCCATTTTGGGCGACGCCGCTCTTACCGAAGTGGACAAGCTCTATGCAAAGTTTGCGGTAGAGTTTGAAAAGAGGTACGTCTCGCAGGGCTTCAACAAAAATCGCTCCATCGAAGAGACCTTGAACGTTGGGTGGGAACTTTTGGGCATCTTGCCGCGTTCCGAGCTCAAGCGTATCAAGGACGTTTACCTCGACAAGTATTATAAGAAGGCGGAAGAGAACTGATGGCTATCGCAAGAGTAAACCCCACCCGCATGGAGCTCACCCGTTTGAAGGGCAGGCTCAAAACCGCGACGAGAGGGCACAAGTTACTCAAGGATAAATCGGACGAGATGATCCGGCAATTTATGCTCCTGATACGGCGCAATCTTTCACTTCGCATGGAGGTCGAAAAGGAACTGAAAAAGGTGCTTGGCTCCTTTATGTTGGCAAAGGCGGTCTCCTCGCCCACCGACATCGAAGAAGCGGTGGCAGTCCCCGGCAAGCGCGTCAAGATCAAGTCGGGCTCCAAAAACGTGATGAGCGTGGAAGTGCCCGCCTTCATCGTGGATCAAAGCGAGAAGGGGGAGGAATATCCTTACGGCTTCGCTTCGGTGACGGGGGAACTTGATTCCTGCATCGGCGCGATGGGAGACTTGCTTCCCAAAATGGTGGAGCTTGCCGAAGTGGAAAAGACCTGCAATATGCTTGCGGACGAGATCGAAAAGAACCGTCGCCGCGTCAACGCTTTGGAGTACGTTATGATCCCCGAATTCAAGGAGACCATCAAGTACATCACGATGAAGCTGGACGAAGCGGAAAGGGCAAACACCATCCGTTTGATGAAGGTCAAATCAATGATCGAGGGCAGGAAGTAATGATCCTCACGGCAAACGAGATCGAAAAATATTTCTTTTGCCAAGGTAGGCGCTACGCGGAAGGCGGGCGCCTGTTTTTCAATGCTTCCGGCGCCGGGTTTAAGGGGTGCTTTGAGGGAAGGACTCTTCGCTTGACCCTCTTTAGCAGCGCCGTGGAAAAGGACCGCAACGCCTTCGTTCGTTTGACGGTGGACGGCAAAACGCGCCGAGTCAAGTTGCCGCTTGGAGAAAAAGTTTTGAAGGCGGAGCTTCCCCAAGGCAAGCACGTTTTTGAAGTGATCAAACTGACCGAAACGGCAAACGACACGCTGGGTGTTTTCGAGGCGGAAACCGACGGTGAATTCCTCATTTATCACGAGAAAAAGGACCTCAAAATCGAGTTTATCGGGGATTCCATCACCACGGGGTTCGGCGTGCTTTGCAAGGAAAAGTACGGCGAGTATAAGACCAAGGAACAGGACGTCACGAAGGCGTTTTCTTATCTGACGGCAAAGGCGTTGAACGCCGAATATCAGGTGATCGCGGCGGGCGGTTGGCCTATCTATAAATCCAAATATTCTTGCTGCGCGATCCCCGACTTTTACGACAACGTCGACCTCACGAGAAATACGCAAAAATACGATCGTTCCGCGTTTGTTCCCGATCTTTTCGTCGTCGCTCTCGGCACGAACGACGAATCCTATTTAGCGGATCTTTCCGAGCAAAAGAGAAAAGAAGAAAGGGCGGAAGTCAAGCGCCGTTTTTCGGCGTTTGTTGAAAAGCTTCTCAAAAACGGCAAGCCCGTCATTCTCGTTTACGGTTTTTTGGATTACCCCGATTTAAAGACGCTTACGGAGGAGGTTTGGGAGGAAACGGCTTCGCCCCTTCTTTCCACCTTGGAAGTAAAGTGCGCCGTAACGCTTGACGATATTTGCGCCGGGCACCCGGGAAAACGGTGTCACAAGCTTGCCGCGGCGCGGCTGACAAAGGCTGTCAAAACCTTGCTTTAAGAGTTGAATGAGCGCATTTTGCGCTCATTT
>JAGAAA010000099.1 GCA_017615495.1 Clostridia bacterium | reverse complement strand
TGGCGGGCGTCAAACAGATTTGGACCACCATCTTCGGAGGAACCGCCATTATCAGTGCCGTGCTTGCCTTCGCCGCGCAGGACATCATCAAGGACGTTCTTGCCGGAATGATGATCAGCGCGCACAATCCTTTTAGGGTTGGCGATAGGATAACGCTGGAAGACGGCACCACCGGCGTGGTGGAAGACCTCACGTTGAACCATACCGTTTTAAGAAGCGTGGAATCGTTGCGTTACGTGATACCCAACTCAAAGATGAACGCAATGCGCCTCACAAACTACAACTACAAAACGAACATTCGTTCCACCGTATTTAAGTTCTCGGTGGGCTACGACAGCGATATGTCGCTCGTAAAAAAAGTTATCGCCAAAGCCGTGGAGGAAAGCCCCTATTCCATCAAAGGACACGTCAACAAGGATGGCGAGGATTGCTACGGCGACGTTTACTTTATGGCATTTGCCGATAGCGCGCTCATTATGCAAACCACAGTTTATTACCGTCCGTCAAATCCGGGCGAAAAAGTCATCGACGACGTCAACGTAAGGGTAAGAGAAGCCTTGATCGCCAACAACATCGAGATCCCGTACAACTACGTCAACGTTGTGGATAAGCCCGAAAGCAAGCCCGTCAAAAAGGTGCTCGTCGCACCCAAGGCCGCGCCCATCCCCGCAAAAGCCCCCGTATTGGTGGCAAAGCCCGTCGCCGCGCCCGCTAAGGCTCCCGTAAGCGCCGTAAAAGCGCCGGTGACCGCCGCAAAACCCGTCACCGTTGCGAAGACGCCCGTCACTGCAACGAAAGCGCCCGTAACGGCAGCTAAGGCGCCGGTGAAGACCGTCCCCGTCAAGGTGGTAGCTAAGCCGGTGGCAAAGCCCGTTGCCAAACCGGTGACCAAACCCGTAGTAAAGACGGTGGTAAAGCCTGTGGCAAAACCGCCGGTCAAAAAGTAAAAAACAAACCGAACCCCCGCATGGGGGTTCTTTTTTAATCAAGACTTGCCATTTTGCGCGGTTATGCCGTATAATTTGATTGTCAAAGATATTGACGAGGTCAGTATGAAAAAAAGAGTTCTTTCCGCGTTATTTGTTTTGTTGCTCGTTGCCCTGGTCGCAACGCTTTTTGCATGCGGCGGAAAGGAGCCTGAGCCCGAAACCCCCGCTTCCGCGGAGGAGCAAAAGACCATCCTCTTTTTGGGCGATTCCATCGGGGAAGCCATTGCCGGCGCCACCCCACTTACCGAGCGCGAACTTTACGGCTATTACGGCATTATCGGCAACGCAAACGGTTACGCCTTCTATAACCGCGCGGTCACCGGGCACACGACGGAAGACCTGATGAACCTCGTCCGGCGCGAGGACGACGGCATCAATATGGTGAAGTCTCTCATCAAAAAGGCGGATATCATCCATATTTCCATTGTCGGCAACGATTTTTTGAATTCCAGCCATGGACAAATGTTTGTGGATATGTCCAACGACGTTTACGACAGCGTTATTTCACGCCAAACCGTCGCAAAAGCCAATTTAGAAGCCACCTTTGAAACAATCCGCAGCCTGAACCCCAACGTCGTGATCATCACGCAGACCCTCTACAACCCCGTCGGGTTGGAGAACCCGCTCGTCACCTCCTACGCCCGCCGCAAATTGGCGGAAAAAGGCATCGGACCCGAAGGTTACCACGCCGTCATGGACAAATTGATCCATGAGATCAACAAGATTTTGACCGAATACAAAGCGGAGCACACCGTCACCGATGAAAACGGCAACGAGGTCGCCCCCTTTGAGCTTTTGGACGTTTACTCCGTCTTTGAAGATATCTACGAAAACGACAACGCCCGCTGGCAACGCCTTTTTTGCGAAGACGGAATCCATCCCCTTCCCGAAGGGCAAGCGTTGATTGCGGAACTGATTCAAGAGAAACTTGTTTCTCTTGGCTTGGCGGCGCCAAACGCCCTGCACAACTACAAGCGGGACAAAGTTATCCAACTCAACCGCTTATATGCGGATATCCCCGAAAAGGAATCCGTACGCAACGCCGTCATGCAGGCAACCACCTTTGGCGCCGTCACCAAAGCGTACTTTGACGGCACGGCATCTTATGTGCCGCACCCCACAAAAGCAGAACGGACCGGCAGGACCTTCGATGTCAAAAAAGAATTTAAACTTACCTATTTTGAAGCGTTTGGCACGCAGTATACCGGCTTGTTTGACAAAAAGAAGGCGAAGATCGTCTTTGACACCAACGGGGAATACACCTTGTACCTTCCGCTGTTGGAACTGAGCACGGCGGCAGTCAAATACTACATTGAGGAAAACGGCGGCATCAATTTCAACGACCGATTCGACTTTGACCTCGCCATCCCCTATTTTTCCAACTTCGCGCCGGGCGTGGACAAATGGGATCTGCAAGCGATCTTGCAAACCGTCGAAGACTTATACGGCATACAGATCATCGGATTGGATTACGAAAAGGAGTCCGTCCGGGCGATGTTTGAGCGCTACCGCACCACGGGAGAACTTGTCGTGGACGACAGCAGCGTATTCGGCAAAGTGATCGGGCTCAAGTTTACGGGCACCTACGTGCTTGAAACGGTGACCGACGCGGATGGCAAGGAATATACCGCCATTTACGTAAACGACCAAACCGGACGCGGCGAATCCTTCGTGCGCTATACGTACACCAAAGAGGAGGACGTTGAAAAGGTGCGCGGCACCGTAGACGTCGTACGCATCGCCGTGGAAGGCACGTTTGAAGAAGAAGAGGAAGATTAAATATTCAATTTATAGAATATTCCACTTGTTAAATAAAATCGCATCAAAAAAAACGGCGGTCAAACAACCGCCGTTTTTAGTTTGCATTCAGCGCAAGGTGCGCATTGCGTTTATGATAGCAAGCATCGCTACGCCAACGTCGGCAAAGACGGCAAGCCACATGGCAAAGGCACCCATCAAACCAAGCGCAGTAAGCAACATTACGCCAACCTTAATGCCCAGCGCGACCACGACGTTTTCACGCACGATGCGCATGGTCTTTTTGGCGATCCGGCGACCTTCCTTGATGGAAGCAAGGTCGTCTTGCATCAAAACTACGTCAGAGGCTTCGATTGCGGCGTCGCTGCCGATGCCGCCCATCGATACGCCCACGTCCGCCATCGCCAGCACGGGCGCGTCGTTGATGCCGTCGCCCACGAAACAGACGGCGCCGTCCTTCGTTTCCTTTGAAAGGAGCGTTTCCACCCAAGCCGCCTTGTCCTGCGGCAGGAGGTCCGCAACGCATTCGTCCACGCCCACTTCCGCCGCAACGGCTTTTGCCGTGGCTTCGCGGTCACCCGTAAGCATAATGGTGCGGCAACCTTCCGCTTTAAGACCGCGGATAACTTCCGCCGCGTTTTCCTTGGGGACGTCCGAAACCATCACTCTGCCGAGATAAGCGCCGTTTTCCGCCACGTAAAGGGTGGTAAAGGGATTTTGCGCCTCTTCGAAGGGGATTCCTTGCTCCTTCAAAAACGCCGCGTTCCCGACGAGGATCACGCCGCCTTTTTTGACAGCCTTCACGCCGCGTCCGGCGATCTCCTCAACCTCATACCCATCGCGTTCCACGGCGGGCGCAAATTCCACCACCGACCTTGCGATCGGATGGTTGGAAGCCCCTTCCGCAATTGCCGCCGCGGTCAAAATTTCCTTTGCTCGCTCGGCGGGGAAAACGTCCACCACCGAAAAACTCCCTTTGGTGATCGTTCCCGTTTTGTCAAAGACAAAGACGTTTGCTTTTGCCAATCGCTCCAACGCGCCGCCGCCTTTGACGAGGATACCTCGTTTGGATGCGCCGCCGATCCCGCCAAAGAAGGAAAGCGGCACCGAGATCACCAAAGCGCAGGGGCAAGAAACCACGAGGAAGGTGAGCGCCTTTTTGATCCAGCCGCCCCAATCCTTTAAGAAGATGGGCGGAATGACGCCGATCAGCAGCGCCGCGATCACCACGACGGGGGTATAATAACGAGCGAACTTTGTGATAAAGTTTTCCGCCTTAGCTTTTTTTGCCGCGGCGTTTTGCACCAAGTCAAGGATCTTGCGCACGGTGGAATCATCATATTTTTTGCAGGCGCGAAGCTTAACTTCGCCCCAAATGTTGATGGAGCCGCTGAGCACTTCCTCCCCCGCCCGAACGTCACGCGGCAGGGATTCCCCCGTCAAAGAGGAGGTATCGAAGGAGCCTTTTCCTTCCAGCACCACCGAGTCCACCGGCACGCGTTCCCCGGCGCGCAAAATAAGAACGTCGCCGATCTCCACTTCCTCAGGCGAAATTACCACTTCTTTGCCGTCGCGAAGCACGCGGGCAATATCGGGGCGGATATCCATCAGAGCCGCAATGGAGCGACGCGATTTTCCCACCGCGTAACGTTGGAACAACTCGCCCACCTGATAAAAGAGCATCACGCCGCACGCTTCGGGAAGGTCCAAAAGAGCGATGGCTCCGAAAGTTGCCACCACCATCAAGAAGTTTTCGTCCAAAAGCCTGCCGGACAAAAGATTTCGCCCCGCCTTAAGGATCACGTCGTAACCGACGATCAAATACGCCGCAAGGAAGGGCAAGATGAACAAATAAAAGCGATAATCGCCGAAACTCCATTTCTCCGCCACTTCGCCAAAGGATTTAAGCGGCGTCAGCTTATAAAGGACGATCCCCACCAAAAAGACGGCGAACGCCACAAGGATGCGTATTAGGAGCTTCTTGTTCTTTTTCATTATTTTACCTCAACGACGTCGCAATCCGGCTCCACCCGTCTGACGGTTTTGGTGACCGCCTTAAGCACGGAGCCGTAGTTTGCGCCCTCTTCGTACTCCACCGTCATCTTTTGCATGATGAAATTCACGTTGCAGGACGCCACGCCCGAAACTTTGTTGATGTCGCGTTCTATCTCCGCAGCGCAAGCGGCGCAGCAAAGATCCGTCAATTCGTATACCCTTTTCATATTATTTCTCCTCCGATAAATGTTCGAGCGCCATTTTGTATATCCGAGAGATGTGCTCGTCATCCAACGAATAATAAACTTCCTTACCTTGTTTGCGGTACTTCACCACCTTGGTCTGACGCAAAATGCGCAGTTGGTGCGACACGGCGGATTTGGTCATCGAAAGCAGGCTTGCAATATCGCAAACGCAAAGCTCCGCCTCAAACAGCGCCGAAAGAATGCGCGTCCTCGTGCTGTCGCCAAACACCTTAAACAACTCCGCCACGTCGGCGAGGGTGTCCTCATCCGGAAGAGCGGCGCGAACCTTTTCCACCACGCTTTCGTGTACGATCTCGCTTTCGCAAACGTCTTTTTCGATATCTTTCATGCGGTACCTCCAAAGTTGAACGGTTGAATATCTGTTCAACTGTTGTTATTATACGCCCACCCTTTTTGATCCGTCAAGGGATTTTACAAAAAAATCTCGTAAACAAAAAAACAATCATTCAAACGAGCGCAACGAAGGGTTGCAGATGCAAGGCTCGACAAAAAAAGACGGCAAACGAACGTACTCCTTGTACGCGATTTTGCCGCCTTGCAGTTATCAGCTGCCGTTGGGGTCCCCGAAAAATCAAAAGATTTTTTGGGGTGTTGGCAGCAAAGCAGATACGCCCTTAATTGCGCTCGTTAAAACACGCCGTAGAGCAGCATTCCGAGCCCGGCGGATAAAAGGATCATCACTATGGGCGAAGCCTTTTTCTTCAAAAGGTACTTACTACCGAGCCCAACGGCGACCAAAATGCCGAGGATGATCAGCCCTTTGTAATTAAAAACAAATTCGCTATGCACGTTGCCGATACCGAAAAGGCTTTTCAGCCCCATCGTAACGGCGGTAGCGAGGATCAAGGCGGCGACTGCGGGCCGCACGCCGGACAAAAAGCCCTGTACCCCCTCGTACTTCAAAAGGTTTTTAAGCACGGCGGCAATCAAAAGGATGATCAAAAACGCGGGTAACACAACGCCTAACGTA
>JAGAAA010000098.1 GCA_017615495.1 Clostridia bacterium | reverse complement strand
CCGCCGTGCCCAAGGGCTCCTTTTCCACCGTGTAACGCAGTCGAACGCCGAGTTCCTTTCCGTCCCCGAATGCCTCGATGATCTGGTTTGCCATATATCCCAGGGTAACGGTGATGTCGACGACGCCGTGTTTTTTCAAAAGTTCGATGATATAGCGTAAGATGGGCTTATCCAAAATGGGCATCATCGGTTTGGGCGCGTGATCGGTGAGGGGCGCCAGCCTCGTACCCTTTCCTCCTGCCATAATTACAGCGTGCATAGTCGTACTCCTTTCGCTTGATAGTATGGCGTTTCGCGCAGAGGATTATTCCGCCTATGAGTTTCGCGCTTTTTCGCGGCGGAAGCCCTCGTCGGAACTTGACTCTAAGGATAAACTAGTTTATAATTAAAGAAAAATATCGCGCTTTATAAAAGCGGAAACATAGATTCGGAGTAATATGGCTAAAAAAGAAACGATTAAAAAGGACGTGGTCAAAAAAGAAACGACCAAAAAGGAAAAGAACAGAAAGCCCCTTCCCAAAAGAGGCGGCGGCAAAAAATTGAAAATAGGGTTTTTGGGTGGCGTTGGCGAGATCGGTAAGAACATGACCGTCATCGAGTACGGCGACAGCATGATCGTCATCGACGCGGGCTTGACCTTCCCTTCGGAGGAAATGCTCGGCGTGGACGTCGTCATCCCGGATTTTTCGTATCTCGTTGAAAACAAAGAGAAAGTCAAGGCGATCATTTGCACGCACGGTCACGAGGACCACATCGGCGCGATCCCGTATCTTTTGCAGGTGATGGGCAATCCCACCATCTACGGCAGCACGTTGACCCTCGGGTTGATCCGCGGTAAGCTGGACGAGTTTTCCATTAACGCGAAGATGAAGACGGTCGCTTCCGGCAGCGAAATTTGTATTGATTGCTTTAAGGTGAAGTTTTACAAGGTGTGCCACTCTATTGCGGGCGCGCTTGCCATCGCCATCGACACGCCGCAGGGCGTGATCTTCCACACCGGCGATTTTAAGATCGATCACACCCCCATCGACAACGAAAAAATGGACTTCGCCGCTCTTGCGGAACTTGGCAAAAAGGGCGTCAAGTTGATGCTTTCGGATTCCACCAATGCGGAGCGTCCCGGTCATACCATCAGCGAAAGAAAGGTGGGGGAGAGCATTTCCCGCATCTTCGCCGCGCACGCCAACAGGCGCATCATCGTGGCGACCTTTGCGTCCAACTTGCACCGCATTCAACAGATCCTCGACATTTCCGCCGCTAATAACCGCAAAGTGGTGCTCAGCGGCAGGAGCGTGATCAACGTCGTGGAGCTCGGCAAAACTTTGAAGCTTTTGCACTACGACGATAGCCTTATCGTCAGCGAAAGTTTGATGAAAAAGATCCCGCCCGAGAAGCTTTGCATCATTTGCACCGGTTCGCAGGGTGAGAGGGTCAGCGCGCTTACCCGCATGGCTACGGGCGAACACCCGTCCATCACCGTCGGTATCAAAGATACCGTCATCATTTCGGCAAGCGCCATCCCCGGCAATGAAAAGAGCATTTACAACGTGATCAACAGTTTGTACCGCTTGGGTGCGGAGGTCATTTACTCAGCCATCGAGGACGTGCACACTTCCGGTCACGCCCATCAAGAAGAACTCAAAATGATGCTCTCTTTGATCAACCCCAAATTTTTCATCCCCGTGCACGGTGAATTCCGTCATTTGAAGATACACGCCGGCATTGCGCAGTCGATGGGCATCCCCAAAGAAAACATCCTTTTACCTGAGCTTGGTTGGAGCGTGGAAGTGGCGAAAGACGGCTTGAAAAAGCTTGAGAACGTCAAAGCGGGCAATTCTTACGTGGACGGCGACGCCGTCGGCGATCTCGAACCCGTCATCAAGGATAGGCGTCAACTTTCCGCAGACGGCTTTATCATCGTACTGTTGAACCTCAGCGTGGAAGATGGAAATACCTCTACGCCCGAGATCATCACGCGCGGTATGGCGGCGCTTTCCGAAGAGGATCTTGCCGAAATGAAGAAGCAGGTGCTTGCCGCCGTGAAAAACATCAAGTATATCAACCGCGACAATCGTGACGCCGTCAAGAGCGCGATCCGTCGCACGGTCAGAAGAATGATCTATACGAACAGTCAATCTTCGCCGATGATCGTCCCCATCGTTGTTGAAAAGTAATGAAGACGGAACTTCTTTCTCCCGCGGGAAATCTTGAAAAACTGAAGGTCGCCTGCCATTTTGGGGCGGACGCGGTTTATTTTGCCGGCAAACGATTCGGGCTTCGCGCCTATGCCGGAAATTTTTCCGAGCAGGAAATAAAAGAAGCGTTTTCTTACCTGCATTCCATCGGTAAAAAGGGGTACGTGACGGTCAACGTCTTTCCGTACGACGAGGATTTTGCTCCGTTGCGGGAGCATTTGGAACTTTTGACCGCCGTTCACGCGGACGGCGCCATCGTTTCCGACCCCGGCGTGATCGCTTTTGCCAAAAAGGTGGCGCCTTCCTTGGAGTTGCATCTTTCCACTCAAGCCAACACGTTGAATTCTTACGCTGCCGCTTTTTGGGCGGATATGGGGGTGAAGCGTGTCGTTCTCGCGCGCGAGTTGTCTATCGATAGGATCAAGAAGATCCGCGACGCTTTGGACCCCGCCGTTGAGATCGAGTGTTTTGCTCACGGAGCGATGTGCATCAGTTATAGCGGCAGATGCCTACTCAGCAATTATCTTTCGGGCAGGGACAATTACAAGGGCGAATGCGTGCAGGCGTGCCGTTGGAATTACGTCTTGCATGAAAAAAGCCGCGACGCGCGCGAATTTCCCATCGAAGAGGATGAACGCGGCGCGTATATCATGAACAGCCACGACTTAAAGACCATCGACTTCCTCGGCGAACTCGTCAAGGCGGGCGTGATGTCCTTTAAGATCGAAGGTAGGATGAAGACGGCGTATTACGTTGCGTCGGTGACCGACGCTTACCGTCGCGCGCTTGACCTCGCCTCAAAAGACCCGGACGGATACGTCTGTCGCCCGGAATGGGAAGAGGAACTTTCGCTTTGCTCCAACCGCGGTTTTACCTCGGGCTTTATGAAGGGCGGAAAGGGCGGCGCCGAGACCATCGCTTACGAAGATTCCCGCTCGGAAGGGGGGGCGGATTTTATTGCCAAAGTTTTGGGATACGATTTTACCAAAAGGTGTGTTATAATAGAGCAAAGGAATCGCTTTCGCGTCGGTGAGACGCTGGAATTGATGTCCCCCGGCAAAGAGGTGCGGCTTATTCCCGTCCGTGAGATCTACAACGGAGAAGGGGAGAAGATCGAGGACGCTTTGCGCGTGCAGGAAGTGTTGATGATCCCAACCGAAGTCGTCGCTTCGGAAGGCGACCTTTTGAGAAGGAGAAAAGCGTGAGCATTCGTTGGAACAAACATCTTGTAATACTTTACGATAAGCAACAGGGTACGCTTATTTGCGACGCGCTTGAAAGCGCGATCGGGTCCGCCTTCCCGGAATGTGACGTCATCACGGTGGACGACATCGGCTACACCAATCCGATCCATCGTTTTTGGAGGGTGAAGTCTTCGCGTTTTTACGCTAAAAACGCGCGGTTTTTCGTAAGTTGGTTTAGCAAATTCAAGGATAAAAAGGAAACGACCCGCATCAAGGAAGATAGGGAAAACCTCGCCTTGGGGAAGGAACGCAAGTCCGGCTTCTCCGAGCGCAATACCGCGGGCGTCGGCAGAATGGTAAACATTCTCAACAGGTTCCGTCCCGTCGTGGTGGTGGCAACCAACCGTTATTCTTTGAAGATGACTCTTTTGGCAAAAAAGATCACGGGTAGCAACGTAAAGGTCGTCGCCGTGATATCTGATTTTGCCTTGTCCGGCGAGTATGTCCGTCCCGACGTCGATTTGTACTTGGTGGAAAACGAAGTTTTAAAGGACGGTTTGATGCGTTACGGCGTGGACCGCGACCGCATTTTGATCTCGGGCATGCCTTTCTCGGAGGACCAACGTCCCACCCATTCCCGCTTGGAAGCGAGGAAGCTTTTGGGGTTGACGGGTGACCTCCCCTTGATCGTGGTCAACGGCGGAGAATATTGCACCGCAACCATCAAGGACAAAGTAAAAGAACTTTTGTCCGTCAGCGGAAAATACGCTCTGTTGATCTTAACTTACGACAATCATTCCATCAAACGGTATTATAAAAAACTCGCGGAGGAGCACGACATCGAAGTTTTGTTCAAAGAGGAATTGGAATATTCCTTGATCTTTGCGGCGGCGGACGTGATCGTGACTCTCCCCGAAACGCATTTCGTTTTCTCCGCCTTCGTCAACAAGATCCCCGTGGTCTTGTTGGACGGCATCACGGTTTTGGAGCACGACGTTTACCGCTATTTGGTCAGCGGGGCGCTCGTCACGCCGGCAAAAACGCCGCAGGAGACCTACGCCGCCGTTGAGGAACTTTTGATCGATACCGATCGTCGTAACGAGATGATCGAAAGGGAACAGGGGTATTATTTGAAGGAACGCTCTCTCGCTCCCGAACGCTTGATGTACGATATGCTTATGATCGACGCGCCCGCCGACGTTGACGCGGCTGCTGAGTGATCAGTTTTTCTTCTCTTTCTTTTCTTCCATCAATTCTCCCGCTTCAAAGTACGCGTTTGCACGCGGGCTTTTTACCGCGCGCATCATCAGGGTGGTAAGGTACTGTATCGTGAGGCCGAAAACCGCCGTCAGCCACATCGTTGAAAAAGAGTAACTTCCTCCTATATTTCCGCTCATTCGGAAGAAAATCAAATATACGGTCGTTCCGATAAATCCGCCCGTCACGGCGGCAAAAAGGCAAGCTGCAAAGGTCCGTTTTGCGGAAAAAGCGCACCACACCCCCGCAAGGAGGGAAAGAGCAGCGGACAAAAGCTTCGGGTCGAGGGGAACGCTTTGTAAAAAGTGCAGAGAATAAGCAAAAACGATGCCGGCGTTGCAAAGCATGGCGATCACGGCAAAAAGGACGTCTTTTGCTTCTTCGCTGCGCCGCAAAAGCATATATATACTTGCTACGACGGACAAAACCCCGCCGAGCGAAAGAGAGAACGCGCCGAGTTTTACGCCGCCGCGCACGTTCAGCAAGACGATGACGAAGATCAAAAAGCTTGCCGCAAAGTCGTTTAAGCGCAATCGTGCCGTGACGCCCTTTGCCAGCCCCGTCATCACGATCGCCGCGACCACCAAAAGCGATAATTCTCCCAAATACATACGAGTAGGGTGTGCAACTTAGGGCGTTTCATTCTTTTTGTTTGACGGAATGCCCGTCGATTTAATTGACTTTTAAAAATTTTTATACTATCTTTATGGTTATGGATAAGCAGGCGCGCATCGTAAAAAAGGTTTTGCGGGGAAGCATCGCAAAAAAGGCGGGTATTTTGCCGGGAGATGAGATCCTCTCCATCGCCGGGTATCCCTTTGTCGACGACGCCGATCTTGCCTTTTACGAAGTGGACGAGCACGTATCCCTCACGGTTTGCCGCAACGGGGAGAAGTTGTCCTTTGAGATCGACAAGGACGCGGACGAGCCCCTCGGTATCGAGATGAGCCAATCCGACTACATCATCCCTTGCAAAAACGACTGCATGTTCTGCTTCGTGCGTCAGTTGCCCAAGGGGATGCGCAAGACCCTCTACGTCAAGGACGACGACTATCGCATGAGTTTTGCGATGGGTAGTTACGTCACCTTGTCCAACCTGACGGAAGAAGACCTCGACCGCATCAAAAGGCTTTCCTTATCGCCCCTTTACATTTCGGTGCATTGCTTTACGCCCGAGCTGAAAAGGAAGATATGCAAAAACCCCAAAAGCGGGGATCTGTTTAAGATGCTGAAAGAACTTGCGGCGGCAAACATTACGATGCACACGCAAGTGGTCATGATGGAAGGCATCAACGACGGGGAAGAACTGCGTTTGACCATCACCGAACTTGCCAAGTTGTATCCCGCCGTAAAGACGGTCGCCGTCGTGCCCGTGGGTCTTACAAAACACCGGAAGGGGCTGACGGAACTGAAGCCCATTTCGCCCGAAAACGCTCGTCGCACCATCAAGATGGTGGAAGCGTTCAACGACGAGATGAAAAAGAAAAACGGCGAGCCGTTTGCCTTTTGCTCGGATGAAATGTACTTGATCGGCGGGGTGGAATTGCCGCCCTACGAATCGTACGGGGAATTTGAGCAGATCGAAAACGGGGTCGGTTTGGTCGCGGACTTTTTCGATTGCGCCGAGTACGCCTTAAAAGAAGGCTACGTCCCCAAAGGGGAATTCAGCGCGATCACGGGGATGTCCTTCGCACCCTTGCTTGAAAAGTATTGCAGGGAGCTTGAAGCGAAGTACGACGTAAAAATCGACGTTTGCCCCGTGCGTAACGACTTCTTCGGTGAGAGCGTGACGGTCTCCGGTTTGGTCACGGGCGGCGATATCATCAAGCAGTATCGCGGCAAACTTAAAAAGGATATCATCATCCCTCGCACGATGCTCCGTGAGTTCAGCGGCGTTTTCCTGGACGAAGTTACCCTTTGTCAGTTGGAAAAAACGCTTGGCGTTCGCGCTCACGTTGCGGAGGGCGGCGACGGATTTATAAGAATATTAGGCGGTGAACAATGAGCAAACCTTTATTGGCGATCGTGGGCAGACCCAACGTAGGAAAGTCCACGCTATTTAACAAGATCGTGGGAAAGAGGATCAGCATCTCCCACAATACGCCGGGCGTAACGCGCGACCGTATCTATGCCGATGCTTCTTGGTGCGGCTACAACTTTACGGTCATCGATACCGGCGGCATCGAATATAAAAGCGAAGATATGATGTGGAAGCACATCCGCACCCAGGCGGAAACTGCCATCGAGATCGCCGATTGCATCATTTTCGTCGTGGACGGAAAGGGCGGTTTGCTTCCCGATGATTTTGAAATTGCGGAAATGCTCCGTCAATGTCACAAGCCCGTCGTGCTTGCCGTAAACAAATTGGACAACCCCTTTGAAACCGCGTACGAGTTTTACGAGTTGGGGCTGGGTGATCCGTACGTGCTTTCGGCGGAACACAACATCGGCATCGGCGACATTTTGGAAGAGGCCTGCAAGCACCTCAAAAAGGTGGAAGAAGAGGGCGAAGACGAGTCCATCAAGATCGCCGTCGTCGGCAAGCCGAATGCGGGCAAAAGCTCCCTCGTCAACAAGATCCTGGGCACCAAAAGGACCATCGTCAGCGACGTGGCGGGCACGACGCGCGACGCCATCGACTCCCCCTTCGAGCACAACGGCGAAAAGTTTACCTTGATCGACACCGCGGGCATCCGCCGCAAGCGCAGCGTGGAAGAGGACGTGGAATACTACAGCGTTCTTCGCGCTTTCAGCGCCATCAAAAGGGCGGACGTGGTTTTGATCGTCGTGGACGCCGAGGAAGGGCTCACCGAACAGGACGTCAGGATCGCCGGCAAGGTGCACGAAGAAGGCAAAGCCAGCATCGTGGTAATGAACAAGTGGGATAAGATAGAAAAGGATACCCACACGGTGGAAAAGTTCAACAAAGACCTCAAAGAAAAATTGAAGTTTATGGATTATTTCGTCCCCGCATACGTTTCCGCGCTGACCGGCAAAAGAGTGGATAAACTTCTCGACGAAGCCAAGAGAGTGGGGGAGAACGCAAAGCGCCGTATCACAACCGGCATCGTCAACGACGTCGTGATGAACCTCGTTGCGATGAACGAGCCACCTACGAAGAACGGCCGCAGGCTCAAGATATTTTTTGCCACGCAGGCAAGCGTTTGTCCGCCGTCCTTCGTCGTTTTCACCAACGATTCTTCTTTGATGCATTTTTCCTATTTGCGTTATTTGGAAAACGGCATCAGAGAGTCTTTTGATTTTTCCGGAACGCCCATTCGCATAATTGTGCGTGACAAGACGGAAGAAAACGATTATAATGTCTAATCGGAGGTTCTTATGAAATACGAATCACTGACGAAAGAAGAACTCAAAAGCAACCTTTCTTCGGAGAAGAAAAGGTACAATTCCTATTTGAAGGAAAAGCTTTCCTTGGATATGTCCAGAGGTAAGCCGTCGTCCGAACAGTTGGATCTTGCCGCGCCTCTTTTCTCCGTTTTGAACAAAGATACCAAGTTTCCCAAGGGTCCGGATTACAGAAACTACGGCCTTTTGGACGGCATCCCAGAGATGAAAAAGTTGTTTGCCGAATTGTTTGAGATCCCCGAGGAATACGTCTTCGTCGGCGGCAACAGCTCGCTCAATTTGATGTACGACATGATCTCCGACGCCATGCTTACCGGCGTGCTCGGCTCGACGCCGTGGGTGCGCCTCTCCGGCAAAGTTAAGTTTATTTGCCCCGTGCCCGGTTACGACAGGCATTTCAACATTTGCGAAAAGCTCGGTATCGAAATGATCTCCGTGCCGATGAACGAGGACGGCCCCGATATGAACGTGGTGGAAAGCTTGGTGGCTTCCGACCCCTTCATCAAGGGCATTTGGTGCGTGCCGCGCTTCTCCAACCCGGGCGGCATCGTTTATTCCGAAGAGGTGGTGCGTCGCCTTGCGACGATGAAGACCGCCGCCGCGGATTTTAGGATCTATTACGACAATTCTTATTTCGTGCACGTTCTCACCGAGGACGCGCCCAAACTTGCCAACATCTTCCGCATCGCCAAAGAGTTTGGCACCGAGGACCGTATTTATATGTTCTCCTCCACCTCCAAGATCACCCTCGCGGGCAGCGGCGTTGCGATGATCGCGGCGTCCCCCAAGAATATGGCGTCCATCAAAGAGAAGATGGGGTGGAAGACCATCGGCTTCAACAAGGTTTGGCAATACGCCCACTTCCTTTACTTGGAATCCGCCGAGCACGTTAAGAGCATCATGCGTGAACAAGCGGCGCTCATTCGTCCCAAGTTCGACATCGTTTTGGACGCTTTCGACAAGGCGTTTGGCGACAGCGAAACGGTCACGTGGAACACCCCCAAGGGCGGCTACTTCATCTGCTTGAAGTGTATGAACGGCACGGCAAAGGAGATTTGGACGCTTTGCAAAAAGGCGGGGCTTACCATCACGCCGGCGGGCGCCTCGCATCCGTTGCACTTTGACGATTCGGATTCCTACCTCCGCATCGCCCCCACGTATCCTTCCGTTGAGGACCTCAAAAAGGCCACGGACGTGCTCGTTACGGTGGTCAAGATCGTTACGATCGAAAAACTTTTGGAAAAAGCAAACTGATAAAAAAGCGACCGAGGTTCGGTCGTTTTTTTATATTTACCGCAAGCGATTATAATGTAGTTTTGTTAATTTTGCGGTTTTTGTTCCAAAATGTTTTGACAATTGCTTTTTAATATTGCTATATTAAAATCGTTAAATTATGCGAAGGAGGGGCGATATGCTTCGACTGATCGATATCACAAAGGTATATTCTTCCGGCGATGCTGAAGTCCATGCGTTAAAGGGCGTCAGTATCTCTTTCCGCAAGAGCGAGTTCGTTTCGATCCTCGGCCATTCCGGCTGCGGCAAAACCACCTTGCTCAATATCGTCGGCGGGCTTGATCACTATACCAGCGGCGACCTGATGATCGACGGCGTTTCGACCAAAGAGTATAAAGACCGCGATTGGGATAATTACCGCAATCACTCCATCGGCTTCGTCTTTCAATCGTATAACTTGATCCCGCACCAAACCGTTCTCGGCAACGTGGAGCTCGCTCTCACGCTTTCCGGCGTGAAGAGGGCGGACCGTCGCATGCTTGCGCAAGAAGCCCTTCTTAAGGTGGGTCTTGCCGACCAACTTCACAAATTGCCCAATCAACTTTCCGGTGGGCAGATGCAGCGCGTGGCGATCGCGCGCGCTCTTGTAAACGATCCCGAGATCATCCTCGCGGATGAACCCACCGGCGCGTTGGATACTGAGACCAGCGTGCAAGTTATGGAACTTTTGAAGGAAGTTTCCAAAGATAAGCTGGTCATTATGGTTACCCATAATCCCGAACTTGCCGAGCGTTACAGCACCAGGATCGTCCGCTTGAAGGACGGTGAGATCGTTTCGGACAGCATGCCTTTGACGGAGGAGGAGCTTGCGGAGCCCCCCGTGGATGAGACCTCCGAAGAGGAAACCATAGAAGAGCCCGCGCCCATTACGGAAGATGCGCAACAAGAAGAGGCAGCGCCGGACGAGGCGGCGGAAGAACTTAAGGTCAACCAAGGTGAGGCAGCCAAGGTGAAGAAGGAAGTTTCCCGCTCCAAGAAAAAACCGAGCATGTCCTTGTTTACCGCCTTTGCGCTTTCCATCCGCAACTTGTTTACCAAAAAAGGCAGGACCTTTTTGACGGCGTTTGCCGGCAGCATCGGCATCATCGGCATCGCGCTGATCCTTTCGTTGTCCAACGGCTTCCGCAATTATATTGCGAAGATGGAGTCCGATACCCTTTCCGGCTATCCGATCGTCATCAGGGAAGAGGGCTCCAACATCGGGCTGGAAGATCTGATGGAACTCTTTGCTCCTTCGATGACCGACAAAGAAGGAGCGTACCCCGACGAAGCGTCGGTTTATTCCAATCCTCTTGCTTCCAGCTTGCTTAAGAAGATCAACGAGAACGCTTATCACAACGATTTGAAATCTTTCAACACCTGGTTAACGACAGAAAAGAAGACCACGCTTGAAAAGGTCACCAATTCCGTTTCATACATTTACAACACGCAATTCAGCATTTACAGTTACAAAGAAACGGGCGGGATGATCACGGCGCGATCCCTTTACCCCTTCACGAAGGAAAATTTCCCGGCGGATTTCAACAGTTTGGAAAGTACGATGGATTCCTTGGCGATTTGGGAAGAACTTGTCACCAATCAAAAGTACTTGGACCAACAGTACGACGTGATCGCCGGTTCGTGGCCTAAAAAGTACGAGGAATCGGACAACGAGGTCTTCGACGTCGTTTTGAGCGTGGATAAATACAACCGCATTTACGACTACCTGTTGTGGGCGATCGGGTACATGTCCCTTGAGGATATTTTGACCAACAGCAAAGCCACCCCCGTGAGTTATGACTTTGACGAGTTTATCGGCAAGGAATACAAGATCGTCCTTGCGGCGGAAAAGTATGAAAAGAACGTCGACGACGAATGGGTGCCGTTTTCTTCCGGCAACCGCTTCAATCGCGAAGTCGTAGCAAATGCCATCACCATCAGGATCTCCGGCATCATTCGTCCCAAAGAGGGCGTCTCGACGGGCAGCATGCAAGGCGTTATCGGTTATACCGAAGACCTCACCAAGCACATCGTTGAAAAGACCAATTCGCTTGCCATCGTAAACGAACAAAAGGCATCCCACGACAAAAACCTCATTACGGGGAAGGACTTTGAAAGCGAAGCGGATTACAACGCTCTTATGGCGGCTTTGGGTCTTGCAAACATCGACGAACCTTCGGGCATCAAGTTCTTCGTGAAGGGCTTTGCGGAGAAGGAACGCTTGATCGCTTTGATCGACGAGTACAACGATTCCGTCAGAGAAACCGACCCGGATAAGGTGATACGCTACAACGATTCGGTGGGTGCCTTGATGTCCTCGGTCAATTCCATCATCAACGTGATCTCGTACGTTTTGATCGCCTTTGTTTCCATTTCGTTGGTGGTCTCTTCCATCATGATAGGCATCATTACCTACATTTCGGTTTTGGAACGCACCAAGGAGATCGGCGTTTTGCGCTCCATCGGCGCAAGCAAACGGGATATTTCGCGCTTGTTCAACGCCGAAACTTTGAGCATCGGCTTTATGTCGGGTGTGTTCGGCATCGTGGTAACGGTGCTGCTCAACATACCCATCAGTTTGATCATTCGTTCGCTTACGGGGATCGCGGGCATGGCGGTTTTGCCGTGGCTTGGCGCCATCGTCCTCGTTGCGATCAGTATGCTCCTTTCCTTCGTGGCAGGGTTTATTCCCTCCAAGATCGCCGCGAAGAAGGACCCCGTCATTGCGTTGCGTACTGAGTAAGGAGAGAATATGGAGCTTGTCATCGCAAGCAACAATCGCCACAAAGTTCATGAGATCACAGAGATCCTTGCGGGGAAGTTTGACCGCATCTATTCTCTTGCGGAACTGGGCATTTCGGTAGACCCCGAAGAAACTGCGCCGGACTTTTTCGGCAACGCGCTCATCAAGGCAAACGCCGTAGCCGCTTTTACCGACAAAGCGGTCGTCGCGGACGACAGCGGGCTTGAGGTGGAAGCCTTAGGCGGAGCCCCGGGCGTCTTTTCCGCTCGCTATGCAGGGGAGCCTTGCTCGGACGACAACAACAACGCCAAGCTCCTTGCGGAGATGAAGGACGTAAAAGACCGCCGCGCAAAATTCGTCACCACGATGGTGTTGCGCTTCCCGGATGGAAAGATCGTGGTCGGAAACGGGGAAGTGGAAGGGGAGATCCTTTTTGAAAAAAGAGGGCAAAACGGCTTTGGCTACGATCCTCTCTTTTACTCCTACGAACTCAAAAAGACTTTTGCGGAAGCCTCGGACAAGGAAAAGAACAGCGTAAGCCACAGAAGCCGCGCGCTGGAGGAGATCGTCAAACAGTTATGAGGATCGCGGTTTTTTCCGACTTGCACGGCGGCTCCGAAGAACCCATTCAAACCGCGCTTACCGAATACGATTACGTCGTCTTCCTCGGCGACGGGCTTTTGCAGATCCGTCACTTTGAATACGATTACCCCGAGAAGTTTTTGTTTGTCAGAGGCAATTGCGACGGCTACGGTGAAACCCCCTTGCGTAGAATTATTGATTTCGACGGCGTGCGCGTGATGCTCACGCACGGGCACGAGGAGCGCGTAAAGTACGGCTTGATGACCATCCTCGGCGTGGCAAAGAAGGAGGAAGTCAACATCGTTTTGTTCGGTCACACCCATCGTCCCGAGGTGGCGGAGATAGACGGCATCCTGTTCGTAAATCCGGGTAGTTCCTCCTCGGCGTACGGCAGAGGCGGCACCTTTGCCGAACTTGTGATTGACAAGGGAAAATATTCCGCCGGAATCGTAAAATTTGATTGAATATTGTTGACATGCCGCTAAGCGGTATTGTAATATAAAAAACGCTGCTACTGATTATGCGCGGGTGTAGTTCAACGGTAGAATCCCAGCCTTCCAAGCTGGTCGTGTGGGTTCGATTCCCATCACTCGCTCCATTCCGTGCTTGGCTGACGTGGGCCAGTAGCTCAGCAGGATAGAGCAACGGCCTTCTAAGCCGTAGGTCGGGGGTTCGAATCCCTCCTGGCTCGCCAGCACGTAAAAACAGAATAGTGGTGGGTATAGCTCAGCTGGTTAGAGCGCCAGGTTGTGGCCCTGGAGGCCGAGAGTTCGAATCTCTCTACTCACCCCATTTTATTTTCATACCGTTGGGGTGTCGCCAAGCGGTAAGGCACGAGACTTTGACTCTCGCACTCGTAGGTTCAAATCCTGCCACCCCAGCCAAAATTAAACTCGCTATAAAGCGAGTTTTTTTTGTCGCTAACGGCAGGATTTGAACGAGAGCGTTAAGAAAACGCGCCTTGACTTGCTCGGCGTCAGCCGAACGTCATTCGCCGAGAGATCGGCGACTTCGTTTTAATAAATATAACCGACTTTCTGCCTTTGATCAGTGGCTTTTACGCCTTTGGCGTAAATATCTTCTAATCAGCGTTTTCCGGCGTTTTACGGATCATATTTTCAAAAAAATCCCAAAATTTTTCCGAAAAATACTTGACATCACGTAATACCTCGCGTTATGATGTATTGCGTAGAGAAGAGTATCACGCAAAAGGAGGTATGCTATGGATATTCAATTGAAACGTGGTCTTTTGGATGTCTGCGTGCTCGCCGCCATCAAGAATTCGGATTCGTACGGCTACAAGATCATTAAGGACTTGAAGCCTTACGTCGAACTTTCGGAATCAACGCTTTATACCATCTTAAAGCGGTTGGAATCGGCAAGGATGTTGACGGTGCGTTCGGCGGAGCACGAAGGCAGGTTGCGCAAGTATTACCACATTACGCAAGCGGGAATAGGGCGCATTGAAGATTTTAAAAACGAATGGAAAGAAGTGGTCACCATTTATCACTTCGTAATCAAGGAGGAACGTCGCTATGAGTAAGCAAGAGTTTTTGGCAAGACTGAAAATTGCCCTGGCGGGACTTCCCAAAGACGAGGTCGACGAGCGTTTGAATTTTTACAGTGAAATGATCGACGACCGCATGGAGGAAGGGTTTTCGGAAGAGCAGGCAGTCGCAGGAGTGGGTCCGATGGGCAACATCGTAACGCAAGCGGTTTCGGAGGTGCCTATCTCCAAGCTGGTTAAGGAAAGGATCACGCCCAAGCGTTCGCTTTCGGGCGGGGAAGTGGCCCTGATCATTTTGGGATTCCCGCTGTGGTTCCCGCTGCTCGTCGCCTTCTGCGCAATCATCTTTTCGTTGTACGTAACGCTCTTTTCGCTGGTCATTGCCTTTTGGGGCGTTGAAGTCGGGCTTTGGGGCGCGGCGATCGGCGGCGTGGCAACAGCCGCGATCTACGGCTTCCAAGGCTTTGCAATGCCGGGCGTTGCGATGCTTGGCATAGGGTTGTTTGCCTTCGGCGCGGCGATCATCGGCATCAGCATTTGCATTGCGGCTTCCAAGGGCATCTTTAAGCTTGGCGGGAAGCTTGGCGTTGGCGTCAAAAGACTGTTTATCAGAAAGGAGAGTACAAAATGAAAAAGGGATGGATCATATTTGCGGTAATTCTGATCATTGCGGGCGTGGCGGTCTTTATGGGAGCGTACGCATCCGTCGGATATGACATCAGCAAACTCAGCACCGCAAAAGCGGAAACCAACACGTATACCCCCGAAGGGGAGTTTAGCAAAATTGAGGTGGACAGCCACACCGCGGACGTGATTTTCAAACCTGCGGAAGACGGCAAACTCAGCGTCGTTTGCGTGGAGCTTGAAAAGGTGAAGCACACGATCGCCATCGAAGACGGCACGCTGAAGATCACTTCGGAAGACAATAGGCAATGGATGGATTACATCGGCTTCTTCTGGGGAAAACTTTCCATAACCGTATATTTGCCTGATACGACGTACGAATCGTTGCGCATTAATGTTAGAACGGGCGACGTCACCGTCCCGGAAAACTTCTCCTTCGGCAAGGTTTTGATCAGCACCAGCACCGGCGACCTGGAATGCTATGCGTCCGGAAGTGAGTTTGTGTCGCTTTATACCAGCACGGGCACTATCACCTTCAAAAACATCCACACGGCAAAGGTGGAAGTGGGCGCCGGCACGGGTGACGTTTTCGCCAGGTCCATCGTTTGCGACGGCGACTTCAACTGCAAGGGCGGCACCGGCTACGCTTCCATCGAGGACGTAACTTGCGCCAACTTTACTTGCAAGACCGGCACGGGTGACATCAGGCTTAAAAACGTTGTCGCCGCCGAAAAAATGACCCTCAAGTGCTCTACGGGTGAGATCGCCTTCCAAAGATGCGACGCGTCGGAAATCAAGATGGATACTTCCACCGGTGATATTTCGGGTACCCTTCTGACCGAAAAGATGTTCGTCTGCGGTACCGGCACCGGCAGGGTGCGCGTCCCGCCAACCACTTCGGAACACAAGTGTGAAGCCACAACGCACACCGGCGACATCACCATCAGCATAGAAAACGACTGATAGGCATATAAAAAGAAGCGTGTTTCATAGGAAGCACGCTTTTTTTTGTTCTAAAACAAAACGATTGAAAAATGAATAATATTTCAGTTTACAACGTTTTGGGGATGTGATATAGTTATAAACGGATAAAAAATGGGGGGAGAAAACGTTGGAAAAGTGGACGAACGTTATCATCGGAATATTGTTGCCGTTGTTCGGAACGTGTCTTGGCGCTTCGTGCGTGTTTTTCCTTCGCAGCGAGATCAATCCCAAGCTGAAAAAAGGCTTGACGGCGTTTGCCGCGGGCATTATGGTCTCCGCTTCCTTTTTCAGCCTGATCTTGCCTGCCTTGGAGGAATCCAAGGGGATGGGACGGTTGGCATTTATCCCGTCTGTAATAGGCTTTTTGATCGGCATGCTGTTCCTTTTGGCTTTGGATATTTTGATACCGCACATCCACAACGACAACAGCGAAGAAGGCGTCCCCAGCGGGCTTAAAAACACGACGAAAATGTTTCTTGCCGTGGCGCTTCACAACCTGCCGGAAGGTATGACCGTCGGCGTGATATTTGCCGGTTGGCTTTACGGAAATCAAAGTATAACTTTGATGGGCGCGGTGATCATGTCGGTCGGTATCGCTTTGCAAAACTTCCCGGAAGGCGCCATCGTTTCCATGCCGCTTCGCGCGGAGGGGATGGCAAAGGGCAAAACTTTTATGTACGGCGTTTTGTCGGGCGTGATCGAGCCCATCGGCGCCATTCTCACCATCTTTTTCGCAAAAATATTCCTTCCCGTCCTGCCGTATCTTTTGGCGTTTGCGGCGGGCGCAATGTTCTACGTTGTGGTTGAAGAGTTGATTCCCGAAACCGCAAAAGGGGAGCATACCAACGTATCCACCGTTTGCTTTGCCATCGGCTTTGTGGTGATGATGGCTTTGGACGTCGGTTTAGGCTGATATTCCGTTTGAAAATCTGTTAAGTGACTATAATTTCCTTGATGAAGCCTTTCGTCAAGGGTTTTTTTCGTAGGAGGGGTAAATGAGCAAGCAGTCGGACAAACTTGCGGATCTGTTCTTTGACGAATTGCCTTACGGGGAAGAAACGCTAAACGCCAAACTTACGGTAAAAGCCCGCCTTGCCGAAATGGCGGAAAAACTCCCGTTTTCGGCGCTCGTGGAAAACTATCGTTCGCTTGAAAAACTTGCCGTTCTCGCAGGCTTCACGCCCGAGGACGCCGCAAGGTGGCAACGCCGTACGGACGTGCTGAACGGCAAAACGACGCGCGGGCTATTTAGGCGGTGCAGGTGGCTTGCTTACGCCGCGGCTGTTTTGAGCGTTTTTCTGTTTACGGAACTGTTGTGGACGGCGTTTAACGCCGTGTCGGGGGATAGGGACTTTTTCGTCACCCTCACTTTGTTTTTGTTGGGGTCGGCGCTGTTCGTAACGCTGTTACTTCTTCTCGGAAAGAGGACCAAGCGCACCGTGGGCGCTAAGTTCGACGCGGACGCGTACCTCGCCTTGCGCGATTGCTCGGACAAATACGCAAAACGTTTTTTGAACAGTTTCGCGCTGTTTATCGCGGCGGTCTTCGTCTTTGAAATGACCGAACTCAATTTGTACATCTTTGGAAATTCCCGTCCGGCGGAAGTGGCGGAGTCGGTTTTGTCCAACTACTTGCTCGTTGCCGTCCCGCTGTGCTTCGTGATAAAAAACGCCCTATGTCTTCGCACGGTGCGCGCTTGGGTGTCGCTGCCGGAGAAGGGCAAGCTTCGCCGCCACTTTTTGGGCGTCGCCATCTTTTCCGCGGCGTATTGGACGGGCGCGATGCTCGTTATGATCCTTTTCAGAAGAGGGCTTTCCTACCCCGCGAATTTCGTTTTGATCAGCGCCATCATCTTCTTGTTTTTGATCGCCTTATACGACTTGACGCTCCGCAAAAAGCTTTGCTTTACCAACCTCGTTTTGAACAGGGCGCGCGTTGCCGCAACCTTGGTTGCCGTCACCCTCCTTGCGGCGTATCTTGGGATGAACCGCGATACTTGGTACACGCAGCCGTACATCAACGCGGTCCCTTACGTGGGGCATCCGCCGCTTGACGTTTCCTACGACGAGGAAAGCGGCGTTTACACCTTGACCGCTTCGGGGGAGGATTTTAAGATATTGCATCTGACCGACGTGCACCTCGGCGGAAGTCTGTTCTCGCGCAAAAAGGATCTGCTCGCATTGGAAGCCTGCTACGCCGAGATCGAGTACGCTCGCCCCGATCTTGTGATCGTGACGGGGGACTTATGCTTCCCGATGGGGGTGATGTCGATGTCCTTTAACAATTCCGCTCCCGTTTACCAATTTGCGGCGTTTATGCGAAACGTGGGGGTGCCGTGGGCGTTTACCTATGGTAACCACGATACCGAGAACCTTGCTTCGATGAAAAAGGATCAGTTGGCGGAAGTGTATCAGTCGCTTTCCTTCAAAACGTCCGAAACGCTTCTCTATCCTTACGTTCAGCCCGCCGTCACGGGGAGGAACAACCAACTCATCGAAATAAGAAACCCGGACGGCAGTTTGAACACCGCGCTTTTTTTGGTGGATTCCAACGCTTATACGGGGGAAGGCTTCAACACCTACGATTACATCCGCGACGACCAGGTCGCTTGGTACGAAAGGGAAGTGCGCCGTTTGCAAAAAGAAGAGGGAGGGCAGATCTCTTCGCTTGCCTTTTTCCACATCCCCTTGCAGCAGTACCGCACCGCCTACGAACTTTATCTTGAAGGGAGCGACGAAGTGACGTATCACTTTGGGGAAAACAACGAAACTTTGTTGCGCAAATTCTCCTGTTCCGCCTACGACAGTTCCTTTTTTGAAAAGATGGTGGAGCTTGGCAGTACGACGGGCACTTTTTGCGGTCACGACCACTACAACAACGCGTCCATCACTTACAAGGGCATCCGCTTGACTTACGGCATGAGCATCGATTATCTTGCGATGCCGGGGATCGCAAAAGATACCAAGCAACGCGGCGCGGAGATCATCACCTTGCGCCCGGATTCTTCGTGGGACGTGGCGCAGATCCCTCTCACTTCGATCACGGAATAAGGCGATTTTTCACCTGTTTACGGCATAGTTTGTTTTATTTTAAAGACATTTTGATTTTTTTCCTTTTATTAAGCGGAAATCGTTTGCCCGTCCGCGTATATCTTTGATATACTGTTATGCGGAAAAATGTTTGGCGAAGATCCGCCGATCGTATAGGAGGGAATATGAAAGTTCAGTTTACCGAGACAGTTTTGCGCGACGCCAATCAGTCGCTCATCGCCACAAGGCTTCCGATCGAGAAGTTCGAGGGCATCCTCGGCACGATGGATAAAGCCGGATATTATTCGGTCGAGTGCTGGGGCGGCGCGACGTTTGACAGCTGCTTGCGCTTCTTGAATGAAGATCCGTGGGAGAGGCTTCGCAAGATCAAAGCCGCGATGCCCAACACCAAATTGCAAATGCTTTTGAGAGGTCAAAACCTCCTCGGTTATAAGCACTATCCCGACGATGTCGTCCGCAAGTTCGTTGAACGTTCGGTCGCAAACGGCATCGATATCATCAGGATCTTTGACGCTTTGAACGATATGCGCAACATCAAGGTCGCCGTTGAGGAGACCATCAAGCAGGGCGCCATCGCTTCGGGCGCCATCAGCTACACCACCAGCCCCGTGCACACCCTCAAGAATTTTGTGGAAGTGGGCAAGGAGATGAAGAAGATGGGGTGCTCCACCATTTGCATCAAGGATATGGCGGGCGTTATGGGTCCGCAAGAAGCCTACGACCTCGTTTCCGCTTTGAAAAACGAAGTCGGACTTCCCGTCGTTCTCCATACGCACTGCACGACCGGTCTTGCCTATATGACCGCACTCAAGGCTGTGGAAGCCGGCGTGGACGTTTTGGACACCGCGACCAGCACCTTCTCGGGCGGCACTTCTCAACCCGCTACCGAAACGCTTGCCTACGCGCTTAAGCAGCTTGGTTACGAAGTTGACCTCGACGCCGACGTGTTGAAGCAGATCAACGATTTCTTTAAGCCTGTTTTTGCCGATTTCGTAAAGAGCGGCACTTTGAAGGCAAAATCTCTTTCCACCGATACCAACGCTTTGAGCTACAAGATCCCGGGCGGTATGCTCAGCAACCTTTTGTCGCAGCTTGAGCAACAAAACGCTCTTGACCGCTTGGAAGAAGTTCTTACCGAGACCCCGAAGGTCAGGGCGGACCTCGGTTATCCCCCGCTCGTTACCCCGATGAGCCAAATGGTCGGCGTGCAAGCTACCAGCAACGTGCTCTACGGTCGTTACGTCAACGTTGGTAAGGAAGTTAAGGCGTACCTCCGCGGTGAGTACGGCAGGGCTCCCGGCAAGGTGGATGAAAACCTCAAGAAGCAGGTGCTCGGTGACGAAGCGCCCATCGCTTGCCGTTTTGCCGATACTTTAGAGCCGCAGTTTGAAAAGACCAAGGCGGAACTCAAGGGCATTGCCAAAAACGACGAAGACGTTCTTTCTTACATCGCTTTCCCGCAAGTCGCGGAGCGTTTCTTCGACGCGCGCAAAGAGCGTGAAGAAAAGAAGGTTTCTTACACGATCGAAAAGGTGGAGGACTGAGTTATGGCGTTTATTCTTGCCAAGACCGTCGAGACCAAGACGTTTGCGCTTTCCGAAGGCTTTCTTTACGCCTTGATCGGTTTCTGCCTCGTTTTGGTGGTGCTCGCGGTGTTGATGGGTTTCATCTATTTGCTTTCTTATATCGTTCGCAAGGTCGAAGGGAAGGGCAAAAAGCAAAGCGCGCCCGCTACGGCTTCCGCGCCCGAACTTGCGCCTGGCTCCAGCGGCAGCGTCAAGCTCAACAACGTTGACGACCGCACCGCCGCGATGGTGATGGCCATCGTCGCAGACGAGCTCAAGACCCCTTTGAACGAACTTAAATTTATCTCTATCAAAGAAATCAACGAGGAGGAGAAGTGATCCCTATGAAATACAAAGTTAAATTGAACGGCAAAATTTACGAAGTTGAAGTTGAGAAGGGCAATGCGGAGCTTCTCTCCGAGTACGATGCTATTTCCGCTCCCGTAGCCGCTCCCGCGGCTCCCGCCGTAGCTGCTGCGCCCGCAGCGGCTGCCGCTCCCGCTCCCGCCGCATCCGGCAACGCCACCAAGTCCCCGCTTCCCGGCGTGGTGGTCGCCGTCAAAAAGAACGTTGGCGACAAGGTCAAAGCAGGTGAAGTTGTTATGCTCATCGAAGCGATGAAGATGGAAAACGAGATCACCGCGACCAAGGACGGCACGCTTGTTGCTGTTCTCGCCCCCAAGGGCACGCAAGTGCAGGTCGGTTCGGCGCTGTTTGAGATTGCATGAGGGTGATATGAGCGCGGTAAATATTGTTGATATCCTTAAAAATCTGGGGGAAAGCTCCGGCTTTGCAAGCGTGCATTGGCAGCAGATCGTGATGCTCGTGGTGGCTTGCGGGCTTTTGTTCCTCGGAATTGCTAAAAAGTTCGAGCCGTTGCTCCTCGTGGGCATCGCGTTCGGCATGCTCATCACAAACATCCCGGGTCTGACGGGCGACAACGCCTTGTTCCATTCCGAGATGTGGTTCTCCAACGGCGGACAGATCAATTACGGTGAAGTTCTGTTGCACGGCGGCTTGCTTGACGTCCTTTACATCGGCGTTAAGACGGGCTTGTATCCTTGCTTGATCTTTATCGGCGTGGGCGCGATGACAGACTTCGGTCCGATGCTCGCAAACCCCAAGTCCTTGATCTTGGGCGCTGCGGCGCAGCTTGGCATTTATATGGCGTTGATCCTTGCCATCGTGTTTGGCTTCAGCGGCAACATCGCAGCTTCCGTCGCTATCATCGGCGGCGCGGATGGTCCTACGGCGATCTTCGTCACCAAGACCCTTGCTCCCGAAAAATTGGGCGCCATTGCCATCGCGGCGTATTCCTACATGGCTTTGATCCCGCTCATCCAACCGCCCATCATGCGCGCGCTTACTTCCAAAAAGGAGCGCATGATCAAGATGGACCAACTTCGCACCGTTTCCAAGGCGGAGAAGATCATCTTCCCGATCGCCGTTACCATCATCACCTGTATCCTTCTCCCGAGCGTGGCGCCGCTTCTCGGCTGCTTGATGTTCGGTAATCTTTTGAAGGAATGCGGCGTGACCGAGCGTTTGTCCGATACGGCGCAAAACGCACTTATGAACATCGTCACGTTGTTCCTCGGTATCTCGGTCGGCGCTACGGCTGTTTACTCCAGCTTCCTCACCTTCGATACCTTGAAGATCATCGGTCTTGGCTTGCTTGCTTTCTGCTTCTCCACTGCGGGCGGCGTTTTGATGGGCAAGTTGATGTGCTGGATCACCAAAGGCAAGATCAATCCGCTCATTGGCGCGGCGGGCGTTTCCGCAGTTCCGATGGCGGCGCGCGTGGCGCACAACGAAGGCAAAAAGTGGAATCCCGACAACTATCTTTTGATGCATGCGATGGGGCCCAACGTGGCGGGCGTTATCGGCTCGGCAGTTGCGGCGGGCTTCCTGCTTGCGTTGTTCTGATACCCAAAACTTAAAAGGGAAGGCGATGGCTTTGTGCCGTCGCCTTTTTTTTCTTCAAATTTTTGGATTTTTAGGAACAAACGACAAATTTTGTGGTATACTGAAATTACCCAAAAATCGGAGGCGAATATGCAATTCAAGTATAAGACAAAAAACGTTTGCGCAGGGGAGATCGACTTTGATCTGACGGACGGGGTGGTTTCCGATATCCGCTTTATCGGCGGATGCAACGGTAATTTGAAAATGATATCCAAACTTCTTGACGGCAAAAGCGCGGAGTTTATTATCGAAAAATGTTCCGGCAACAGTTGCGGCGGGCGTCCCACTTCTTGCGCCGACCAGCTTGCGCAGGCGGTAAAAGCGGCGCAGGGCAAGGATCAACAATAAGCCTTTCCGCTAATACTGCCACAGCCGCACTTGCGAGCAAAAAACCCCTTAATTGCGCCACCGCTTCGAGGGGCTTTTTTATATGTATCGTGCTTTACTTCAAAAAATCCTATTGAGATTTGCTATTGAAATTTGTTATTTTATATGATAAAATAATAGATAATGCGCTTTCTGTTCGGAGGTATGTATGAAAAGAGTTAAGATCCTTGTCGCCTTTGTTGTTTTGATCGCGATGACTGTGATAGGGCTTTTCGCTTGTAACGACAAACAAAAAGCATTGGGCGCATTGACCTTTACCGCAAATGAAAACGGCATTTCCTTTACTTACGACGGCGATCTCTCTTTTTATTACAGCGAAGACGGAGGCGAGGCCACTTCTATCCCCGCCGGCTTCAGTTTTGATTTTTCCGAAGAAGTAGGCGAGCACGTAGTCGACGCGTACGCGGAGGACGGCTCGGGCAAAAAGGTTGCGGAAGGCAAGTTTACGTACGAAACGAAAAAAGTTTCTCTTTCCGATCTGACCTTCATCGGTAGAACCGTCACCTGGACGGCGGCGGCAAAAGCCGTTTACGTCAGGGAAACGGGGGATTACGAGCTCACTACCGAGAGTTCTTATACCGCTACTTCCGACGATGCGGTCGTCCGCGTGAAGGCGGAAGGCGGCTACGACGAAGTTAACGCCGTTTATTACGTGGGCGATGCCGTTACCAAATCGGTGCGCTTGATGCCCGAACAACTTTCTGCCCCCAAACTCAAAGTCAGCGGCAAAAGCGTAACTTGGAACAGGGTGCAAAACGCTACGGGGTACGCCGTTTCCTACGACGGCGGCGCATTTGCTTCGGCATCTTCCGCCACCATCTCCGACGTTATCGGCAACCATTCGATCTTGGTCAAAGCCATCGGCGACGGGGTGAATTACGGCGATAGCGCTACGGCGTTGCTTTCCTATCAAACCGTTCGCGCGCAGGCGCAGGTTTCCAAAATTTCTTCCGAAAAAGTGATGCTTTCCGCCGATTACGGCGGTTGCTCCGTTTCTACGGACGGGGTAAACTTCTCCGCGCTTACCGCTTCGGAATACGCCGTAACGAGGAGCGCCAAGGTCTACTTCCGCGCAAACGGCGGCTATGACGCCACCAAGAAGATCAACTACGTTACCGGCGAAGCGGTGGGGATCGATTTGATCTGTTCCGCCGCGACCGACGCGGTGCTTGAGAACGCAAGTAACGGCGTTTCCTCTTTCTGGAGCGTTAAGCAAAGCGCAAACGGCACTTGGCAAAACTCCGACGCGCAGATCACCCTCGGCAAAAAGTACGACGGCACGCCCGCCCTTCGTTTGACGGCGCGCAACGACAACGTTTCGTATCGTTTTTCCGCGTCTTATTCTCTTTCGGACGCTTACGATCACCTTTCCTTCTATTATCGCGGCGACGGCGTTTCAGCCCTCAACCTCACTCTTGCCAAAGAAGGGCAGAGCTTTGCCATCAGCCGTGACCTCGGCGTGATGCCCGCTTATTGGGTAAAAGTTACCCTCCGTTTTGACGAAGACGGTTGGACGGTGGGGGATGCGCCTCTTCGCACCCTTTGGGAAAGCAGAAATTCCGAGATCGAAAGCGAAAGACCCGCATCCGTGCCGCAAAAGATCACGGACGCCTTCTCCCTTTCCGAACTCGCTTCGTATTTTGATCGTTTGGACTTTGTCGTTTGCGGTAACGGCGGCGGCATTCAAACTTCCCTCCTCTTGGACGACCTGCTTTTCGGGTACGACGCGGACGAAGTGGGCTCCGTAACTCAGCCTTTATATGCGCTTGGCACCTCCTACGTTTCTTATGAAGAGGTCGGCGGCGTTCAAAATGAATTGCTTTTGTTCTTGGATGAAAACGATGCCTTTAGGCTTTATTCCACCAAGCTGGACGAAAACTTTACCGTAAACGGCACTTACCGCCTGTACGCGGAGGATGCCGTGCTTACCCTCGAAGACCCCGATAGCGACTTCAACTTGACGCTTTCTTTCCTTGAAAACGGCAGGAGCGCCGTCATTCGCGCGTCTTCCGGCGCGCACGCCTCACACTTCGTTGTCGGCAACGTTTTCGGAAAGGCGGCGG
>JAGAAA010000097.1 GCA_017615495.1 Clostridia bacterium | reverse complement strand
TTGATATACCATCTGACGTATATCGACTCATCCGGCTCATCATCGACGTACCCATCCTCGACGATGGCGCTAAGCACAACGTTTCCTTTTACGTAAGGATTCCCGTTGTTTGCCATGTACATATTGAAGGACAACGCGCCGTACCACATCGTCACAACGTCATAGTTTTCGTTATAGTCGAAAAGCTTATCAAAATAGATCTCGACCGTATCATCGTCAAACACTCGTACTTGGGCGTTTTGATAAGCCGCGCTTGCAAGCGTCATTTCGCCGCTGGTCAACCCGCCGCCGTTGGTCACTCTGTTAAAGACCAACACCTTGTTTTCAAGCGCCGTACAGTATTGGTCGAGATCGGAGGGGTCGCCGCTGCCTTGGCTTCCGCCCTGACCGCCGCTCTCCGTAGGAAGGGTCACGGTCGTTTCACCGTATGCGGAAAAGAGGAAGGTGTAGCTCGCGCCCATTTCTTGGAACTCGATCTTGGTGGGATTGCCGTTTGAGAAATAAACCCTAAAGTTTGTGATGACGCGTTGTTGCGACTCCCCTTCGGGGGTAAAGCGGAATTCATTTATGTAATAATAGTGGAAAGACGACGCGTAATTCGCCCTGTTGAGGAAGGGCGCGGGGAAAGTGCCGAGCCATTGATCAAAGAAGACGTAGCCGTACGATGCCGGCAGCGAAGTCCAACTACCGTTGCTGGAATAGATATAAGAGTAAGCGTAGCAACCAAGTGAATCGAGGGTGTTACCGGTCTTTTCGTAGTACACTTCCCCGTTGGACCAAGCATCGGAATACTTGTTGCCGCTCACCTTAAACACGCCGGGCACGGAAAGCTGCGCCGTACTGCTATAATTCACCGTAAAATTGCCGTTGTCCAGCAACGCTTTGTTTGTGAAAATATCGTTCCACCTTTCCTGCGTCACTTGGTAACGGGCGTCAAAGCTGTCGCCGTTGGGGTCGGTGGGGACGGAAGAGCGCATCGGCATTTCGGTAGAGGCGGTCATCGTCAAACCGACGTCCACCACGGTTACGCCGTTTTCCACCGGCACCGGCATATGCAAGATGTACGCCCCGGCAACGTAGCTGAGCGAAAGGCTGTCGTACGTGGAGGGGAAGTCGTAGGAGTATTCTTGGTCGTCAAAGTTGTAACTCTTAAAAGTGGCAAGTTGCGCTACGGTGCCGTTGTCCGGCACGGTGAAAGTTCCGAACAAAATGCCCTCGTTGTTAACAAGTTCAAACGAAGCGTCCGAAAACAGCGCCGCATACGCGCCGTTAAACAACGCTTGCGCCTCTTGGCGGTGGGCGTCACTCATCGTTTGGACGTTGACGTTGGTAACGTTGAGCTTTTTGCCGGAGAAGTTGCTGGGGACGATCACTTCGCCGGAGCCCTGTTCACCGCTCCCTTGGGTATTGCCGCCCTGACCGGAGCCTTGTTCACCGTTCCCCTGGGTATTGCCGCCCTGACCGGAGCCTTGGTTGTTGCCACCTTCTCCGCTGCCTTGGTTGTTGCCGCTCTCCCCGGAGCCTTGATTATTCCCTTGGTTGTTGCCGTTGCCGGAACCTTGGCTGTTGTTTCCGCCGTTCACGGTGGGAAGGACGGGCGTGTAGGAGGTGTTGAACTCGGTGCATTCGATGCTGACGCTTGCGCTTTCACCCTGCACCGCGCCGGTTGCGGCGTACTTCAAGCAAATGCCCGTCGCCTTATCGATGCAAACTTCCAACGAATACGAAGCGGAAATCGCGATGTCCTTCAAGGTGTATTTGTCGCAGTTGCGCCCCGCCACGGTGGCCGTGCTCTTGGTGGCGCCGCCGCTTAAGGAAGAATACCAGCCCATATAGCCGATGATGCCGGCGGAAGCCGCCTTTGCCATCTGCTCCGCCATCGCCTTGGTGACGTACGCGTTGTAGTTGCCTACCTCTTTGGTCCAAACGCCGTCTTCCTTGCTGTACGAAACGTAATAGTTTTCGTTGGAGAAGTCAAAGTAATATTCGTCCTCCTCGGTGAGATAGTAGTAAACGTTGTTTTTGATGCCCAGCGCCACGTCAAAACTGTGGCTCTGTTCCCCGGTCGCGGCGGTCTGCACGTGCAATTTGACAAAAATACCGTCAGCCCCCGCAAGTTCGTTGACTTTGCTTTCGATCAACGTGTAATCGTAATCCGCGGAGATCGAAGCGGAGCCCGCCCCCTCCTCGGTTTCCTTGTTGCCGCAAGCGGCAAACGCCACCATGCACAAGACGGAGATTACGACCACTAAAAAAGCCATACCCTTTTCTTCATATCAACCCTCCTATATTAAAAAAAGAACCGTAGAAAATCCCTTTTCTTGGTTCAATTATATACTAGACTACTATGTCAATACGAGGGTGATTCGAGGGTGATTTTGCGCTTTTTGACGCTGTCAGAGCAAATTCTCGGTTTTTTCCAGAAGCTCTTCTCTTGAACTGACCTGCATTTTTCTGTACACGGACGCGCGGTGCGTTTTTGCGGTGTTTTCACTGATGAAAAGCTTGTTTGCCACTTCCCTGAGGCTCAACCCTTCCAGTAAGAGGGCGACGATCTCCATTTCCTTTTCCGTAAGACCGGCGCTTCTGTAGGCTTGTTCCTTGGTAAGCGTCGTATCAAAACGAACGTACTCTTCTTGCTTTGCCGTAACGGATACGCCCTTCTCCCAAAACGGTGACGTAGCAAGTACGACGACGTCCCCCAGCAAACAGACGGCAAGCACCACCTTTACGGCGGTGCTGCTTGCATACAGCATGACGACGGTGGAGACCACCGTGATCGCCATCCCCACGAAGTTTGAAACGATGGGCGCCGTTTTGAACATCGGAGAATCCTTGTACTTTTTTATGATGTTGCAGAGGATGTAATAGAGGTTCATCATACAAATATCAAAAGTAGCGCCGGCAAACGCCGCTGCCAAGTACAGCACTGCTTCCGCCCTTGAAAAGTAATAGCAGAATATTGTCAGCGCCGCGCCGGCAAACCCGGCGGACAGCGTCCCGGTAGCGGGCCTAGGCAAAAACCGGTATTCCAAAAAGTACACGACCGTACCCAGCGCCGCCCCGCCGTAAAAGAAATATTTCGTATAAGGCAAAAGCACCACCAGCTTGCTGACCACGATCATGGAACTGCATACGGCGCTCACCCCACCCACGCAAGCAAGAATAAGGGGGAAGTAAAGCTTTTTCCGGAAGGGCTCGGCAACGGCGACCTCCGCTTTTCCGTCCGTCTTTTCCAAAAAGCAAGCGACGGCGCCGGCAAGCGCCAAGGCAAACATCAGCCACCAAAATTCCGCCGTGGTGCGGTTGAATCGAATGCAGAAAAACCCAACGGCGGCAACCAACAAATGACAAAGTACGATGCCAAAAAGCCGCTCGCTGTTGTTCATCTCGTAAATATACGTAAGAAGCGAACAATCCGCCAAAATCCCGAGGAGCAACGAAAGAGCTATCAGATAGATCAAGCTGTCACGCGCCCCTTGAAACACGGCGGCAAACACCATCATCACCGCCGCAAGAGCGCAAAGCACCCTTTTCAAAAAGTTCAACTGATGCCGCCTGATAAAGATAAACCCGATGATGATGCTGGTCAAAAGCGCAACGTGCTGATAAAGCATCGTCATAGAGTAGTTAAAACTCAAAATTCCGTCTTCATAAATGAAGTACTTTGTGGAAGACATAAAAATAAAGGTATACAAAATCGTCCAGTAGACAACGTTTACCCATTTTGCTTTACGTACGTTTTTGATAGCGCCGGCCTTATTCGCTATTGTCATCTTTCACCCTTTTCTTAAGCAAAAACCTGTTGCTTATAATTGATTATACCATACGGCAACGTAAAGCACAATACGGAAATTAATTTCAACGCAACGGCATATACGCGGTACATTCTCCCCCGAAACAAAAACGTGCAGGCGCGCACTTTTTGTACGCAACTGCACGAATTGAATTTAAGCGTTTTGGGAATGCCTCGTTGGGGACGCCCCCTATGCGAAATCACTCAAAGAGCGCAAGCAGGTCGTTGAGTTGAGCGGTTGCCAAGCAAACGCAAGTATCGGAAGCGCCGTAGTAGATCTTCACTTCCCCGTCCTCCTCCAAAAGCATTGCGCAAGGGAAGATGACGTTCTCACGGAAACCCTCGTCCGTTTCAATGGGCATATCGGGCACGATCAACGGCTTTTTGTAGACCGAAAGCACTTTGGACGGGTCCTTGAGGTCAAGGAGCATCATGCCGGCGGTGTAGCGCTTGGTCCACTTTTTCTCCCAGCCGTTTTTGCCGCGGTTTTCATCATCGCGGTCCACCGCGTGGAACAAGGTGAGCCAGCCCTTCTCCGTTTTGATGGGGGAAGCGGTGGGTCCGATCTTGTCGTTTGCCCAAGGCACGTCCTCCACGCCAAGCAAGAAGGCGTTTCTGCCCCAGTAGACGAGGTCGGGAGAGTGCGAAAGCCAAATGTCAAAGCGGTCGCGTCCGCGGCTGTAGACGGGCATCGGGCGTTCCAAGCGCACGAATTCCCCGTCGATCTTTTCGGGGAACAAAACCATATTGCGGTTGTCCGGCACGCTGTGGCTGATCAGGCGGCAGGTTTTGAGGTCGGGCGAAAGCTCCGCAATGGCGCCGCAAATGCCGTGCTGCGTTGCCATAGCAAGGCAAAGGTAAAGTTTGCCCTCGATCTCAATGATGCGCGGATCGTAATACCGCCTGAGCTCGGGGTCCTTGTTGGGGTCGTTGCTGTCCAAGATGGGCAGAGGATCGAAGCGCCAACCGTCCACGCCGTTTTTGCTACGGGCGATGCCGATGCTGGTGCCGGTGAAGTCCTTCCCTTCCGTTTCAAAGGTATGCTTATCCGTGCCGTAATCGTTACGGAAGATCATTACGTACTCGCCGTTGTACTTGATGACGCCCGCGTTAAAGACCAATGCGGAAGGATACGGCAAGTCCGACGCCGTCATGATGGGCGCGCTTCTTTTTTTGATACAGGGTTCCGAAAACAATTCGGGCAAAACTGCGGGCATATCGATTCTCCTTGCGTGTTTTTTTGTTTTTATCATTTTAACACGGATGATGTTTTATATCAATTATTTTGCATTTGGATAATAAGATGGTGCAAAAAACGGACGATTTTAAATAAAAAATGCAAGTTTATATATGGTATAATAATACTATGGCAGACAAATATCAAAAGCTGTTGATCGAATGGTGCGACCGCTTGCTAAAAGCGCAGATCACCGATAAAAAGGAGGAGTTTTTTGGCGCTTTCCGTTGCGAAAGTTGCGCCTTTCCGCACGGGCGGGCGGACAACGCCGTTTACCCCTTCGTTTGCGCTTACGCTCTGACGGGGGATCAAAAGTACCTTCGCGGGGCGGAACGGCTTTTGGTCTTCCGCAAAAAGTTGACCCTTCCGTCGGGCGCGGTCCAAAACGATTTTTCCTCGCCGTGGCAAGGCATTACCGCCTTTTCCGCCATCGGGCTTTTGAAGACGCTTTTGTATTTTGGGGATAAGCTCCCTCTTGAACTCAAAACAAACATTGAGGAATGCGCGGTAAGCGCCGCCCGTTGGGTGCATGAAAACATGGTCGTCGGCTTCCCCGCCTACGTCAATTATTATTGCGCCGCCGCCCTGGTCAACGCTTTGTACGCAAGGCTTTACGGCGAAAAGGATTACGCCCTCCGCGCGAAGGAACTGCTCTCTTACTGCTTGGGGCTCTTTACTGAAAACGGGCTGCTTGCGGGCGAAGGGAAGCCGCATAACGATAAGTCGCCCAAGGGGTGCCTCCCCATTGACGTCGGGTACGTGGCGGAGGAATCCTTGCCCTGCCTCGTTCACGCCGCGGCGCTTCTTGAGGACGAAACGGCTCTTTCTCTTTTGGCGGCGCACGCCAAGAGCCTTTTGGACTTCATGCTCCCCGACGGCGGATGGGATAATTCCTTTGGCGTAAGAAACAACAAATGGACTTATTACGGCAGCCGCACTTCGGATGGGTGCATCGGTGCCTTTGCCCTGCTTGCCAAGCGGGATCCCCTGTTTGCCGAAGCGGCGGAACGCACTTTCGAGATTTTGAAACGCTGCACGACGGACGGGCTGTTATACGGCGGCCCGCAATACTTCACAAACGGTCAAAAGCCCTGCGTTCATCATACCTTTTGCCACGCCGCCGCCTTGGCGGACGCCATCCACGAAGGCATTACGGAAGGCGCAAGGACGCCCCTTCCCTGCGACGAAAAAACCACCCTGTACAAATATTATCCGGAATTGAATACCTACAAGATCCGCACGGGCGGCTACCTTGCCACCTTGACGGGCTACGACTACGCCACGCACAACTACGTTAAGGGCGCGGCGCACGCGGGGGGCGGAACGCTTTCCCTCCTTTGGAGGGACGGCGTAGGCGCCATGATCGCGGGTTCGACCTACGAGTACAAACTTACCGAGCCAAACAACATGCAACTCCCTGCGGGAAGCAAACGCCACGCAACGCTGATCCCCCGTGCGGAATACGAGAAGGACGGCGTAACCTACGCCACCTGCCTTGACAAAGACCCCGAAATAGCCGTCCGCATTGAGGACGGCGGCGTGACCGCCTACGTTAAAGCGCGCTTCTTCGCCGTGGAGAGCGAGGCGCCGGAAAGCGACGTCACCGCCGAGTTCCGTTACCGCTTTACGCCGGAGGGCGTGACCGTATCGGTCAAAAAAATCAGCGGGAACGTCCGCTTCGTGCTCCCCATCGTGGAGGGCGCGGGCAAAATAAAAACGCAAAACCGCTTTGAAAGCTCCCCCATCTTCTATTTGACGGGCGGCTTCGGCGCGGATGAATATACCTTCTCCCTGGAAGATGACCTGACGATAACCATTTTGTAAGGAGCGCAAAAATGAAAAAGATCATCACCTTATTGCTGATTGTTTCCCTGCTTTGCCTGATCCCCCTTGCCTGCTGCGCCTGCAAGCGCAAACCGGCTGCCGAGATCTGGGACCCTTCCAAATACACCGAAACGCTGGATTTCTCCCAATACGAACTCGTCTTCTGCGATGAGTTTGAAGGCGAACTCAACCGCGACGTTTGGGGGGACACTCGTCAGGGATATCGCCGCGACGGCTACTGGACCCGCGACCTTGCCTTCACCGACGGAGAGGGGCACCTCGTGATCCGCACCGAATGGCGCGACGCCACCGAGACGGAGCCGGCGGGCGTATACTCGGGCGCGGTGCGCACCAGCAATCCGCAAACTCCGGAGATCGGCTACCGCCACGGCTTCGGCTACTACGAGATCCGTTGCAAACTGCCCTCGGTGGAAGGCATCTGGCACGCTTTTTGGATGATGTGCGGCGACGTGTACGACGAGGACGACGGCAGCACCGACGGCATTGAGATAGACGTCTTTGAGTACCTGCCCAACCGCGACGCCATCAATTGCGCCCTGCACTGGGACGGCTACGACGAGGCGCACAAAAACGCCCACAAGCGCTTCGAGAAAGTGGGCTTTGCCGACGGCGAATACCATACCTTCGGTATGAATTGGGATGAAGACGGTTACACCTTCTACATCGACGGCAAAAAGGTCTGGACCTCCACCGGCGGCGGGATCTGCCACGAAAACGGCTATATGAAGATCTCCACCGAATACGGCGAATGGGGCGACTGGGTGGGCACCCTGCAAACGAGCAATTTGCCTGTTGATTGGGTCATTGACTACGTGAAGATCTACGATAAAAAATAAAACTGTTGATAAAAAAAGGGAGGGGTAACCCTTCCTTTTTTTTATGAACTGAAAATCATTTGAGCCCGATAAACATATCGTACGGCACTTTGCCCTGCCAGGTATCCGCCGGCTTTACGCCGAGAGCGTAGCTGACGATGGGCGCGAGATCGGTGTTGACGTACTTGCCGGGAGTGCCCTGCTTCACCGTCTTGCCCGCGACGGCAAAGGTGACGGTGCGTTCCACGTCGCTGTTGCCGCCGTGTCCGGTGCCGTCCTTTGCGTAACGGTGACCGTGATCGGTACAGAAGATAAAGAGGGTATCATCCAGCCAACCCCTTGTCTCATAGGCGGCAAAGAGCTTGCCGATCAAAACGTCCACGCGGGAAACGGCGCGAATATAGTTGGGTTTGTTGAAGCCGTAGCCATGACCAGCGGAATCCACCTGATTGAGGTGCATATAGGCGATGGCGTAATCCTCAACGGCAGTTTCGTCAATGATGCGTTGGACGGTGATGGCGTCGCTCATCATATAGGTTTCGTCAGCGTAGCCTTCCATGGCGGTCTGCTCTTTA
>JAGAAA010000096.1 GCA_017615495.1 Clostridia bacterium | reverse complement strand
TTACGACGGTGACTTTTTGCCCGTAATCGTTTGCTTTTACGCTACGCTCCGCCATTGAAGCAAGGGCGTCTTGCAGTTCCACCCCAACGACAGTTGCCCCTTTCTTTGCGGCGACGAGAAGACTCATTACCCCCGAGCCGCAACCGAGGTCGTAAACTTTGTCGCCCTTTTCAATGCAAGCAAGGTTGGCGAGGATCACGCTGTCCGAGTTGAAGCGGTAGCCTTTTTGGGGTTGCAGGATCAAAAGCCCGCGCGTTTCCAAATCTTCCACACGCTCGTTTTCCTTCAAGAGTTTTTCCTTGCGGATGCGGCGCTTTGCCTTTGCAATTAAGGTAGCTTGGTAAAACTGGCGGTTGACTTCCGCGAGGAAGTTCTTGGTCAAATTACGCATACCGCCCGCTTTAGCCGCGCGGATGCGAATGCGTGACGTGCAGGCAAGCAAACTGGGCAGTACGAAGAGGACGAGCACGGTGCTGATCGCCGCGCCGCGCATGCACATCATCGTCACTTCCTTGATGACTGCGTTGGACGATACCACCGTCACGCTTGCGCACGCCACCACAAGGATGCTTGCGGAAGTCAAAATGCTCATCGTGCAGGAAGTGCCGCTTTCATAGGCGGCAAGCAAGGGCTCCTTGCCTTCCTTTACGAGGGCGCGGTATTTGTGCGTAACGAGGATGGCGTAGTCCACCGTCGCGCCGAGTTGTATCGCGCCGACCACGATGTAGGCGAGGAAGTTTAAGGATTGCCCGAAAACGGTGCTGATGCTAAAGTTGATCCAGGTGCCGAGTTCGATCAGCAACACCAACAAGAAGGGGTAAACGAGGTTGCGGAAGGAGAGGAGCAGCACGAGGAAGATGATGCCGACCGAGATCAAGGTGATCCACCTAAAATCACGCGGGGTAAGCACGCGGAAGTCCGCCACCGCTTGCACGACGCCGGTGGAATAGATCTTGGATCGCGAGAAGGTCTCGTTTGCCACGACCTTGACCTTGTTTAAGATCTCGGTCGCTTCCATCGATTCCACGTTATACTTCTTGGAAAGCGAAACGAGGTAAAGGGTGTAATCGTCCTTTGTGACGTAGCCGCTCTTTTTGCCCAGCGCGACGAGGTCAAGGGCGATCCCGTACGAATCCACGTGCAATTTGCCGTCCGCGCCGATCGCTTGTTTTGGCAAAAAGGCAAAGTAGCCCGCCACGCCGCTGACGCCATCGATGTTTTCCAACTTTTCCGCAAAGGAAACGTTTTTGGTGGGGTCCTCTTTATCCACGGGGACGGCGAGGAAAATTTGGTTGGCGGTATCGGATACGTAGGTGACTAAGGTCGGGTCGCCTTCCGTCTTGGGCATAAAGTTCAAGTAAGAAAGGGGAAGCAAAAGTTGCCCGATCAAAGCGGGGATCAAAACCAGCGAGAACAAAATCACGATGACGATGCGGTGTTGCACGCTGAATTTGGCGATGCGACGGAATTTGAAGTTGATCAAACGCTTGTGTCCCGTCTTTGCCATGGGCTTGGACAAAAGGATCAACAGGCAGGGTTGCAAAACGATGACGGTAAGCATCGCAAGGAAGATGCCTTTGATCAAAACGCCGCCGAGGTCCGCGCCGAGGGTGAAACTCATCACGAAGAACGCCGCAAACCCGCCCATCGTCGTCAGGGCGGAGGAAAAAACGGTATTTAGCGTGGTACCGATGGCGCTGATCATCGCGCCTTTTTGCGGCAACCCTTTTTGCCTTTCCTCGGAATAGATCTGTGTCAAAAAGATCGAGTAATCCATCGCCAAAGCAAGCTGGAGGATGGAGGCGGCGCAGAAGGTGATGATGCTCACTTCGGGGAAGAAGAAGTTCGTGCCCATGTTGATCACGATGGAAACGCCCATCGTCAGCATAAACACGAGGGGCTCCAGCCAATTGGCGCTGACCAAAAACAGAATGATCAAAACCAAAACGATGGCGGCGGCGAGGTAAATGGGCAATTCGCCGATCGCGTCGTCATAGACCTTTCTCGATATGGGCGCCGTGCCGCCGGCGACGTACTCCGCGCCCGCTTCGTCAAGGGCGGCGTTGATGCTTTGGAGAGAGGCGCCCGCTTCGTTGGTGCTTGCGCCCACGTCCATCGTGACCATCAGCATATAATCGCCGTCTTTGTAGAAGATGCTTTCCAGCTTGGCTTTGGTTTCCTCCCCGCCTTCCATTTGCGAGAAGGGGTCTTTGAGCTTCAGCCCGGAGATCTCAATAGCGTTCATACTGCCCAGCCACATGACGTCGGTGACGTGCTCGTCCTCTTTTGCTTTTTCCACGGCGAGGGCAAGGCGTTCATAGGTGACGCTTTCTCCCTTGACGGCGTAGACCGCGTTGCTTTCTATCCCGAAATTTTTGGATAAGAATTCGCTGCCGTCGTAGGTGTCCGTCCCTTCGGGCAGGTAACTCATGATGTCGCTGTTGACGTTGGTTTTTGTGATGCCGTAAGCGCAAAAAGCCACGAGTAGCGCGATGACCACAACGATGGGCACGCGGAAGCGGATGATAAACCCGCCTATGACGTTCATAATTTCACGGAAGTTTTTTCGTTTCATATCACGGATTGAATTGCTTGCGGAAGCGCAGGGGGGAGATGCCTTCGCGTCTGCGGAATTGACGGGAGAGGTAGTTGCATTCGCCAAAGCCGGTGCGCTCGGCGATCTCTTTTAGGGAAATGATGTTTTCGATCAAAAATTCCTTGGCTTTTGCGATGCGGTAATCGATCAGATACTGAACGATGGATAAGCCGACGTCCTTTTTGAAGACTTGGTCGCAATAGGTGGCGGAATAATTCATTTCCTTGGCGACGTTGCCGAGGGTGAGGGGATGGCGATAGTTTTCGCGGATGTAGGCGAGAATATTCTCGGTCAGCGCGCTGTTTTTGTTCTTGTTAGCGAGGGCAAGCAGGGAATTGACGATGGCGGAGGTCAGGTCCAAAAAAGAATTCTTGGAATATTCCCCGTGGTCGCGGTTGATCTCGTTGCAGGCGTAGATCATCATGCGCACGTCCTTGCCCACGGCGCCTTCCATCAAAATGGGGAGGTCGAGCCCTTCTTCCAACGTGAAGTTGAAACTTACGTAAGTGGTTGCCCTTTCGGTGTGCTCGCGCTCACGCTTCGTGCCGGGCGGGAGCAAAAGGGCGGCGTTTTCCTTCACGGTCACGCGTTTATTATTGATCTTATATTCCAAGCACCCTTCCAAAACGAGGGTCAAATCATAGTAAGAGATCACGGAAGGGGAGATAGCCCCTACTTGCTTTTCGTTGTGATATCGAAAGTAATTGAGCGTGAACTTCATCATAAGATTGTGCTTAAAATCCTCGTTTTCCTTAACATTTGCCATTGTTTTTGTGCTTTTTCTGCAGTATAATACTTGCAGCGAAATAAGTCAAGGGGTTTTGCCTAAATCCCCGTCTAAAAAAGGAAACGACCGCCAAAAGGCGAAAGGAGAATGAATATGATCAGATTAAGCGCATTCGCAGACGAATCGGATAACAGCTTGGAAGGGCAAATCGCCGGATTGAAGAGAAACGGCATTTCTCTTTTGGAGATCCGCAACATCAACGGCAAAAACGTGATGGAGCTCACGGACGAGGAGGCAAAAGCCATCCGCGCTCGTTTGGATGAGGAGGGCATCAAGGTTTGGTCCATCGGCTCCCCCATCGGCAAGAAAGACATCAACCTCAGCGAGGAAGAGCATCTTGCGGACGCAAAAAGAGGGTGCGAGCTTGCCCATATCCTCGGCGCAAACAATATCCGTTGCTTCAGCTTCTACAACGTCGTGGATGACGCCACCCACGCAAAGATGCTTGATCTTTTGAAGAAGTTTGTCGCTATCGGCAACGAGAACGGCGTCAAGATGTGCCACGAAAACGACAAGGGCCTTTACGGCGACAACCTCTCCCGCACCAAGGACGTTTTGGACAACACCCCCGGTCTGTACTACGTGTACGACCCCGCAAACTTCCTGCAAGTGGGCGAAAAGTCCGCCGATACCATCGCGGAGCTTGCCGGCCGCGCCTTCTACTTCCACATCAAGGACGTCGTGGCGGAGACGGGCGAACTTGTTCCCGCCGGTTACGGCGACGGCAACATCAAGGGCCTCGTCGGCGGCATCAAGGATGACAAAGTGCTTACCATTGAGCCCCACCTCAAGATATTCGGCGGGTACGTCTTGAACGACAAGACCGTGCTTAAGACCAAATTCCACTTCGAAACCAACGTTGAGGCGTTCGACGCCGCTTGCGCCGCCATCAAAAAGGTGCTTACGGAAGTGGGCTACGTTGAAAAAGAGGGAGCGTTTGTAAAATGAGCAAAATAAGATACGGCATTGTAGGCGTCGGCAACCAGGGCACCTATTACGCGCTGCGCTTGGACGGCGGCCTCGTGGAGGATTCCTGCCTGACGGCGGTGGCGGATATCAACCCCGTCAAGATCGAGGCGATCAAGCCCAAACTTAAGGGAGAAGTAGCCTATTATTCCGATTACAAAAAGATGTTGTCGGACGGCGTGTGCGACGCGGTGCTCGTCGCCGTGCCTCACTACGACCATCCCCAGATCGTTATCGAATGTTTGAATCGCGGCGTTCACGTCATCACCGATAAACCCGCGGCGGTATACACCAAGCAGGTGGAGGAGATGAACGCGGCGGCGGAAAAGAGCAAGGCTCTTTACGGCATGATGTTCAACCAGCGCACCAATTGCCTGTACCGCAAGATGAAGGAGATCATCGCGTCGGGCGGCATCGGCGACCTGCAGCGCGTCAACTGGATCATCACCGACTGGTTCCGCACGCAAAAGTACTATGATTCCGGCTCGTGGCGCGCCACGTGGAAGGGCGAGGGCGGCGGCGTACTCATCAATCAATGCCCGCACCAACTTGACCTTGTGCAATGGGTGGTGGGCGAGATGCCCGTTTCGGTCAACGGCTTCTGCAAGTACGGCAAATGGCACGACGTGGAAGTCGAGGACGAAGTGACCGCCTATTTTGAGTATGCAAACGGCGCTTCGGGCGTCTTCATCACCACGACGGGCGAAGCCCCCGGCACCAACCGCTTTGAAGTGAGCGGCACCAAGGGCAAGCTTCTTTGCGAAAACAAAAAGCTTTACTTCTATCAAAACGCAGAGGATTCGCAAAGCTTCTCCAAAACTTCTTCGGAGTCCTTCGCCGCGCCTAAGTGCGAGGTCATCGAGCCCGAAACGGATGGGGAAAACCCGCAGCACGTGGGCATCTTGCAAAACTTCACGAGGGCGATCCTCGGCAAGGAGCCTCTGTTCGTGGACGGCAGAGAAGGCATCCGCGGGGTGGAACTGATGAACGCCATCGAGCTTTCGGGCTGGAAGGATGGCGCAAGGGTCAACCTCCCCATCGACGGCGACGCCTATTATAACGAGCTGATGAAGCACGTTGCGGTCTCCCGTTTTAAGGCGGGCAACGACAACCAAGTCGAAGGCACCTTGAACTTCGGCACCGGCTTTGTGAAAGTAAAAAGCGAGAAATAGTATGAAATTAACTTTCCGTTGGTATGGTGAAAAGGATTGCATCCCGCTTTCCTACATCAAGCAGATCCAAGGCATGACCGGCGTGGTCACCGCCGTGTACGACACCCCCGTCGGCGAGGTTTGGCCTCTCAACAAGCTCCTTCGTTTGAAAAAGCTTTCCAACGACGCCGGGCTTCAAATGGAAGTCATCGAGTCGGTGCCCGTGCACGAGGATATCAAGCTCGGTCGCCCCACGCGCGATAAGTACATCGAAGCCTACAAGCAAAACATTTTGAACTGCGGCAAAGCGGGCGTCAAATGCATCTGCTACAACTTTATGCCGGTGTTCGATTGGTTCCGCACCAACCTTTACTACAAGCACGAAGACGGCTCTACCTCGCTTTCCTATTCCGAAGCGGACTTTTTGAAGTTGGACAAAACCAACCTTCGTTTGCCGGGCTGGGATGAAAGCTATTCAAAGGAAGAGCTTGCGGGGCTTTTGAAGGCGTACGAGGGGATGACGCACGAAAAGTTGTTTGAAAACCTCGTGTATTTCCTGAAGGCGATCATGCCCGCCTGCGACGAAGCGGACGTGAATATGGCCATTCATCCCGACGATCCCCCGTGGGATATCTTCGGTCTTCCGAGGATCGTGGGAAGGGAGTCGGATTACGACAAACTGTTTGCCGCGGTGCCAAACCCGCACAACGGCATCACCTTCTGCACCGGCAGCCTCGGCGCCGGGCGCTTCAACGACCT
>JAGAAA010000095.1 GCA_017615495.1 Clostridia bacterium | reverse complement strand
GGTATCCGCAATGCTCTCCTTTTTGCCGATCTGCGAGCTTTTGGGGTCCAAATACACGGGGTGCATGCCAAGGTCCGCCGCCGCCACTTCAAAGGAACAACGGGTACGCGTGGAGGTCTTTTCAAAGATCAACGCGATGTTCTTGCCGCGCAAAACGTCGTGCGCCTCCCCCTTATGCTTTTTCTCTTTGAGAAAAGCCGCCGTTTTCAAGTATTCGAGGATGTCCTCTTTGGAAAGATCGAGCATCTTCAAAAAATTCTTTTTGTAAAGGCTCATAATTCCTCCTTTACCGCTTCGAGAAGCGCGTCGATCGCCTTATCCAACAATTCGTAAGGGATGTTGAGCGCGGGAAGCAACCTGACTTTGTCTTTTGCGGTCAAAAACAACACGCCTTTGTTCAAACAGGAAGAAACCACTTTTTTGGCGTCCGCCGCCACCGCAACGCCCAGCATCAAGCCGACGCCCGAAACGGACGAAATGCCCGGTTTCCCCGCGAGTTTGTTTTTGATATATTCCCCTTTTTCGGAAACTTCCTTAAGGAGCTTGTCGTCGATCCTGTTCACAACGGACAGTGCGCCCGCCGCCACCGCAGGATTGCCACCGAAGGTGGAGCCGTGGTCACCCTTGCCGAGGACGTCCTTCACCGCGTCGCCGAACAAGCACGCGCCGATGGGCAAGCCGCCGCCCAGCCCCTTTGCCGTGGTGACGATGTCGGGGGTGACGCCGTACAGCTGATAGGCAAAATACTTGCCCGTCCTGCCGTTGCCCGTTTGCACCTCGTCCGCAATGACGAGGAAGTTCTTTTGCTTTTTGAGTTCGAAGATCTTTTTGACGTAGCTTTCGGGCAAAACGTTTACGCCGCCCTCGCCCTGCACGAATTCGATCATCACGGCGCAGGTCTTGTCGTCCACCAAGCTTTCCAAAGCCGCCTCGTCCCCCATCGGAGCGTAAACGAAACCCTGCGTGAAGGGATCGAAATTCTTGTGGAAAACGTCCTGCCCCGTTGCGGAAAGGGTGGTAACGGTACGACCGTGGAAGGAGTTTTTGAGGGTGACGATGTTGTACGCGCCTTCGCCCTTGTTCTCCACGCCCCACTTACGCGCCGTCTTGATGGCGCATTCGTTGGCTTCCGCGCCGCTGTTGCCGAAGAAAACTTTTTTCATCCCCGACTTTTTAACAAGCGCTTCCGCAAGGTTTGCCGCGGGAGCGGTATAGTAAAGGTTGGACGTGTGTTGCACCTTGGAAAGCTGCTCTGCTACCGCCGACGTAAAGACGTCGTCCGCGTAGCCGAAGGTGTTGACCGCGATGCCCGCGCCCATATCGATATATTCTTTGCCGTCCGCGCCGAGAGCCACGGAGCCCTTGCCGCTTACGATCTCCAGCGGGAAGCGCCCGTAGGTGCCCGCCAAATAAAGTTGGTCCTTTTCGATCGTGTTCATTGTTACTCCACAAACATCGTGCCGCTACCTTCGTCGGTCAAAAGCTCCATCAAAATGGAGTGCGGTACCCTGCCGTCCATGATAATTACGCGCTTGACGCCCTGCTTGATGGCGGTGATGCAGCAATCCACCTTGGGGATCATCCCGCCCGAAATAACGCCGCTCTTATAAAGTTCTTCCGCCTCGGAAAGCTTGATCTCCGGGATCAAGGTGGAGGGGTCGTCCTTATCGCGCAGCACGCCGCTGATATCGGTCATCATAATAAGGCGCTTTGCGGAAAGCGCGCCCGCAAGGTACGCCGCCGCCGTATCGCCGTTGATGTTGTACGTTTCGCCGTTTTCACCCGTTGCGATGGTGGAGACCACGGGGATGTAGCCTTTTTCCAAAAGATCGAACACCGGCTTGATGTTGATCTTTTCGATCTCGCCAACGTAGCCGAGTTTTTCATTCTTTTGCTTGGCGACGATCAGCTTGCCGTCAATGCCGGAAATGCCCATCGCCTTGGCGCCCTTGCTTTCCAGGTAGCTGACGAGCGACTTGTTGATCTTGCCCGCAAGCACCATTTGCACGATGTCCACCGTCTCCTTGTCCGTCACGCGGAGCCCGTCCACAAAGGTGGGGGTGATGCCCACTTTGTTCATCAAAGTGGAGATCTCGGGGCCGCCGCCGTGCACCAACACGACTTTGACGCCGATCAAATGAAGAAGGGTGATATCCTCCATCACCTGTTCTTTGAGCGCCTCGTTGATCATGGCGTTGCCGCCGTACTTGACGACGACGATCTTGCCTACGTACCTCTTAATGTAAGGAAGCGCTTGAGTAAGCACTTCCGCCCTTTCAAAATTGGAAAGATCCATACTTCCTCCTTAGGTGCGATAATCGCCGTTGATCCTGACGTAATCGTAGGTCAGGTCGGAACCCCAAGCGACGGACGAAGCCTCGCCGTCGTGCAAAGTCACCGCGATGGTGATCTCCTTTTCCGAGAGGATCTTTTTGGCGATCTCCTCCGAAAAATCCACCGAAGCGCCCTTTTCGCAAACCGAAATGCTGCCAGCCTTGGAACAGAAAGCGACGTCTACTTTGTTGACGTCCACGTCCGCGCCCGAATAACCGATGGCGCAAAGCACCCTGCCCCAGTTGGCGTCCGAACCGAACATCGCCGCTTTTACCAAGCTGGAACAAATGACAGCCTTCGCAGCCTTCTTTGCGTCACAAAGGGTCTTTGCACCGGTCACGGAACATTCCAAAAATTTGGTCGCGCCTTCGCCGTCTGCGGCAAGCGCCTTGCACAGGGCTACCGTCACGCTGTTGAGCGCCTTCATAAAGGTCTTAAAGTTTTCGCCTTCTTCCTCGATCTTTTCGTTGCCTGCAAGACCGTTTGCAAGCACGACCACCATATCGTTGGTGGAGGTATCGCCGTCCACGCTCACCATGTTGAAGGTATCCTTCACGTCGCTGGAAAGCGCTTTTTGAAGCATCGCGGGGCTGATGGCGCAGTCGGTGGTGATGAATACAAGCATCGTCGCCATATTGGGATGGATCATGCCGCTGCCCTTGGCAATGCCACCGACGGTGACTTCCTTTCCATCCAGTTCAAAGCTGACCGCAACTTCCTTTTTGACGGTGTCGGTGGTCATGATAGCTTCTGCCGCGCGAGGGGAGCCGTCCTTGGAAAGATCCTTCACGAGGGGGAGGACTCCTCTTTTGAAGGGGTCGATGGTCATGGGTTGACCGATGACGCCGGTGGAGGCGACCACCACGTCTTCCGTCTTGATGCCAAGCTCTTTTGCGAGCAAGCTCGAGGTCTGCTCCGCGATCTCCACCCCGTTGGCATTGCAGGTGTTGGCGTTGCCGCTGTTGATGATGCAAGCCTGCGCCACGCCGTCCGCGAGGTGATTTTTGGTGACGAGAAGGGGCGCGCCCTTCACGAGGTTGGTGGTGTACACCGCCGCCGCCGAACAAGGCACCTCGGAATAGATCAAGCCGAGATCGCGCTTTGTGCGGCTTTTGCGGATGCCGCAATGCACGCCGCCCGCCGTAAAACCTTTTGCGGCAGTTACGCCGCCGGAAACTACTTTCATACGTCCTCCTATAAGACCAGCCCGGTGGTTTCATCCACGCCGAGCATCAAGTTCAAATTCTGTATCGCCGCGCCGCTTGCGCCCTTGCCGAGGTTATCGAAGGATGCAATGGCAACCAACCTATCTTCCTTACCGACGAGGGTGATCTTCATCCCGTCTTTGCCCGCCATCAGATCGGCGGGGAGAGTGCCGGCTTCGGTATCTTCGTAGCGGATCACGCCGCCTTGATAGAGCCCCTTGTAAACGTCCTTGACCCCTTCCGCGCCGCAGGAGAGCCATTCGGGATAAAGCGGTACGGAAACCTGCATCCCACGGGGAAACGCCGCCACCACCGGCAGGAAAATGGGCGCCTTGGAAAGCCCCGTCTCCGCAACCATCTCTTTGAGATGCTTGTGCGACTGCGAAAGCGCGTATTGCCTCGGCGCGGAAACGTCCTCCTCGCCGCCTTCATACTGCTGAATCATTTTTTTGCCGCCGCCGGTATAGCCGGTGAGGGAAAAAGCGGAAACAGGCGCATCCTTGGAAAGCACGCCCGCCTTCACGAGGGGCGCCACCAAAGCGATAAAGCCGCTGGCGTGGCAACCGGGGTTGGCTACGCGAAGGGCGTTTTTGATAAGCTCACGTCTGCCGGGAAGCTCGGGGAGTCCATACACAAAATCGGGAGAAACGCGGTGCGCAGTGGACGCGTCGATGATCTTGACATTAGACCCTTCCGCAAAGGAAACGGCCTCTACGGCGGCATCATCGGGCAAGCACAGCACGGCAAGGTCAGAAGAGAGCATCGCATCCTTTCTGGCAGAGGCGTCCTTTCTGACTTCGTCAGGCAAAGTGACGAGAGAAATGTCCTTCCTCCCCTGCAAGCGATTCACGATCTCAAGCCCCGTCGTCCCGGCGCTTCCGTCCACAAAAACTTTCATTTGTTCTCCTTCAAAAAAATGGGAATGTGCTCCTATTATACCTCGCGCGCGCTCATTGGTCAAATATTTTTTGCATATTTTTTGAAAATTTTTATATTATTCATTTTTCATTGCAGATTCATTGCATAAAACGCGAAAATATTCATTTTTAGCATCTTTTACAAACTTCTCATTCCTTTATTCGTTATTAAAACAATGCAAAAACCCCGAAGCCGCAAAAATTTATCATCAAATCGAAGCGTTTTTTATACACGGCAATGCCGTAATGATATGCAAGGGACAAGCCCTTGATGATATGCCAAACCTCGCTAACGCTTCGGTTTGGATAAAAAAACAGTCTAAAGCGGGTTCGCTTTAGACTGTTTTTGGTGGACAGTAAGGGACTCTCCTCTTGCTCCTCGCAAGGCAAATCGTTTTGTTCCTTTTCTGCCTTGCTCGAAGCGGCGGACGCTATGCCTTCGGCTCCGCGGACCTACGCTTCGCTCCGGTACATTCGCTAAAAACAGCAGAAATCAACTGCTGTTTTTTTACGCTCTTGGATCTCGTCCCTTGTTAAGTAAGAAAAAAGCCCAAGGCAAATGCCTTAGGCTTGTTTGGTGGACAGTAAGGGACTCGAACCCCTGACCCTCTCCACGTCAAGAAGACGCTCTACCAACTGAGCTAACTGTCCATTGGGTAACGATATTGTAGCACAGTGAAAAGAGTTTTGCAAGCACTTTACGCATTTAATTCGCGTTTGCACGTAAATTTTAAAAACGGGTGTTCTTTGAGGCTATCGTTGCTTGCGTCCCCTCTGCTCAAACGGGAGGAATGCGGCGCAATTCGCTTGTCTTTCCGGTAAGGAAAAACTATAATAACGGTATGAAAGAAAACGTGCTGAAAAAGCTTAACACGCGCGATATTGCCTATATCGCCCTTGCGGTGGCGCTCAACGCCATTTGCGCTTTCATCACCGTTCCGGCTACGGTCCCTTTTACGTTGCAAGTGTTCGGCGTGTTTTTCACTCTGGAATTCTTGGGCGGCAAGCGCGGCGCCATAGCCGTATGGCTTTACCTCTTTTTCGGCGCGGTGGGGCTCCCCGTTTTTTCGGGCTTCCGCGGCGGGTTCTCCGTCCTTCTTTCCGCCACGGGCGGCTTCATTATGGCGTTTGCGGCGGTGGCGCTCCTTTACTTTGTCGTTAGCTTTTTCAAAGTGCCGCGTTGGAGCCATTACGTCCTCGCGACGGCATCCCTTGCCTTGATCTACTTTGGCGGTAGCGCTTGGTTTTTTTATATGATGGGCGGGACTATCAAACACGCTCTTCTCATTTGCGTGGTGCCCTTCATCCTCCCCGACGTCATAAAAATCATCCTCGCCTTCCTCCTTTCAGACCGTTTGAGCAAGATCAAACAATAAAAAAGGTCCAAAGCATTCGCTTTAGACCTCTTTGGTGGAACCAATAGGGCTCGAACCTATGACCCCATGCTTGTAAGGCATGTGCTCTACCAGCTGAGCTATGATTCCACAACAGTTGGTATTTTATCATAGAGGATCAGCAAAGTCAAACGTTTATTCTTCTGCTTTTTTATCTCGCTTATAACTTGCTCGGAAAAAACCGTGAAAACAGTTGAAATCTTTTTTAAATAGTGATACAATTCTAATGTTCGACTCCCGAAAGGCGGTTGAAAAACAACTTAATACGTTATATATCTGGGTGTGGCGCAGTTTGGTATGCAATAGTGCAGTCCCCGAACGAGGTCAAAATTCAGATAAACAAAATCTCGCTTTAGTTGCCTGCAGCATGGGCTTCGCCATATGCGCGCAGCGCGCTCCCAAACACCGGGCAAGGCGAGGAAGAAAACTTAATACGTTATATATCTGGGTGTGGCGCAGTTTGGTAGCGCGCTTGAATGGGGTTCAAGAGGCCGGAAGTTCAAATCTTCTTACCCAGACCACCGAAAACGGACTTCTGTCAGGAAGTCCGTTTTTATTTATCCGGATAGAAGCGATTTATCGATTTTTCTTTTGTAGGAAGTAAGAAATCAGACACAGAAAAGCCAAAAGCAACATCAAAGCGGAAAACAGCAGATACCAGACCCGGTAAATATTCAGCAGACCGTAGAGCGCGAAAATTACGGATAAGAAAAAGTAGTATTTAATCCTGCCCGTGTCGAACGCTCGGGAAAAGACTTCTTTTCCGTTCGGACGTTTTTCCGTTTTCTTTTTTTCGATGGACTTTGGTAGGGCGTTATGGTCGATCAGAATGCGGCGCAGTTTGCGAGACGGAAGAAAAGAAATATCGATCGGCAGTTCGTTCGCGAGGATCAGTACGTTTTTTGCCGGCGCGCGGCCGAGCACGTAGATCTTTTTTGGCGTGGCGGATTCGTTTTCACGGTACAATTTGGCGACGTCCTCGCATCCGGTCGGCGAAAATTTATAATTACAAACGACGAGTATTTCCGTATGATTTTTCATAAAGCGTATGACGTTTCCTGTCAAGACGGGGGAGTAGTAGGCGGGGAAGAGAGAAAAAAGAAACTGTGCCTGCCGTTCGGCGCCCCAAACGGAAAAGACGTTTTCCATTTCTCCGACGGATATATTGCCGAAGACGATATGCTTTCGGTTCGTTACGTAAATAAACGCAGTGCGCAAGACGATCCAGACTAGGTATGCGATAAACGCCGCGGCGATCGGGTTTTTTACGATGAGATAAAAAACGACGGTGAGAAGCGCGATGGTAACGCCGTTTAAGAAAAGTTTATCGAATGTTTTCACAAAATTATTTTTGCCTGAGCGAAAAACACTTAAACACGAAAAACAAATACTTGTTTGTCGGAGAAAAAAGAAGTATAATATAAACATGATTACGATATTCTTCGGGGGAGCTTTCGACCCTTTTCATAACGAACACCGAGCTTTGATCGTCGGGGCGCAAAAAGAACTGTCGGCGGACAGAGTCGTCGTGTATCCGAGCTATTCTCCGCCCCATAAAGGCGGCCTGGTCAGTCCCTTTGAGACCCGAATGGAGATGGCGAGAGAGGGGACGAAAGACCTTTCTTACGTTGTTGTCGACGACATAGAAAAACAGCGCGGCGTTACCAATTATTCTTACGAAGTCATTCCGCTTTTGAAAAAGAAATATCCGTCCGATGAATATTACTTTTTGATCGGCGGGGACAGCATGGCGCATTTTTCGAAATGGGTCAGGCCGGAAACCATCGCAAAAGAAATCACCCTTGCCGTCGCCGCGAGACCGGAAATAACGGACCTTGACGACGCGGTAAAAAACGCAAAAAAAGATTACGGCGCGAGCATCGTTTTGTTGAGTGTTGTCGGCGGAGCCGTTTCCAGTTCTTTGATTAAGGCGCGCGCCGAACTCGGTTTGCCGCAGGTCGATCTGTGCGCCGGAGTGAGAAAGATCGTTGAGGAAGGCGGACTGTACCGCCGGCACGCGGATATTGTCGATAAATTAAGGGCGGATATCCCACAAAAAACGTTCGATCACGTTTGCAGAACGGTATTGTATGCTTTAAAACTCAATACGAGTCTGAATTTGCCCTTTAAAAAGGTATTTTTAAGCGCGCTCCTTCACGACTGCGCCAAACATGAAAAAACGGAAATGGAAGGCGTTCCCGCGCCGGTGACACATCAATACGTCGGAGCGGACGTCGCGCGCGATGTATACGGGGTAGAGGATAAGGATATTTTGGATGCGATCCGTTGTCACACCACGG
>JAGAAA010000094.1 GCA_017615495.1 Clostridia bacterium | reverse complement strand
TCACGAGTGCTCTTGGTGCCGAAGGTGGGACTTGAACCCACACGTTGTCGCCAACAATGGATTTTGAGTCCATCGCGTCTGCCATTCCACCACTTCGGCTTGCTGGCTTATTATATCATATCGAAAAACCCATTGCAACTGTTTTTATAAGAAACTGTCGCGCAGTTTTTGTCGCTCATTTGATTTCCGTGATCTTCCTAGCCAAATAGACACCCATCACCGACGCCATCATCAGCCCCCTAGTCCAGCCCGTGCTGTCGCCCAAGCAATGCAGATGCGCGATGGAGGTGGAGAGGTCCTCATCCATCTTGATCTTGTTGGAATAGAACTTGAGTTCCGGCGAGTAAAGGAGCGTTTCATCCGAAGCAAAGCCGGGGACGATGACGTCCACGCTCTTGATGAAGTTGATGATGGAGAGCATTGCGCGGTACGGCATGGCGGCGGTGATGTCCCCTGCCACGGCGTCCTTCAAGGTGGGGCGCACGTTGCTGTGCTCCAGTTCCTTTGCCCAAGTGCGCTTGCCGTCCAGGATGTCGCCGTAGCGTTGCACGAGCATTTTGCCCGCGCCAAGCATGTTGGTCAGTTCGCCCACCTTCTTTGCGTACTCGATGGGTTGATTGAAGGGTTGCGTAAAGTTGTGCGAGCAGAGGATGGCGAGGTTGGTGTTGGGGGATTTGAGTTCCTTATAGGAATGCCCGTTCACGACCGCGAGGTTTTCATCGTAATTCTCCTGGCTGACAAAGCCGCCGGGGTTTTGACAGAAGGTACGAACTTTGTTTTTGAAGGGCTTGGGGTAACCGATGAGTTTGGCTTCGTAAAGCACCTTGTTGATCTCCTCCATCACCTCGTTGCGCACTTCCACGCGGACGCCGATGTCCACCGTGCCGGGCTGGTGCAGAATGCCGTGCTTGGCGCACATAACTTCAAGCCACAGTGCGCCGCGGCGGCCGGTTGCCACGATGACTTCCTTTGCCTCGATGTGCTCGGTCTTGCCGCCGATCACCACGTCGGCGCCGGTGCAAACTTCGTTGTCGATGGTGAGGTCCACGCACTCGGAATTGAAGTGCATTTCCACCCCGTTGTTCAAAAGGAACTGCTCGATGTCGTAATAGATCTTTTGCGCCTTTTCGGTGCCCATGTGACGGATGGGGCAATCCACCAGTTTCAAGCCGGCTTGGATGGCCTTTTTGCGTATTTCCTTGATCTCATCGTAGTGACCCACGCCTTCGATCTTTTTATCCGCGCCGAAGTCGAGGTATATCTTGTCCGTATACTCGATGAGGGCTTGCACCGTTTCAAACCCGATGAGGTCAGGCAGGTCGCCGCCCACGTCAGCGGAGAGGGAGAGTTTGCCGTCCGAAAAAGCACCCGCGCCGGAAAACCCGGTGGTGATGGCGCAGTTTTTGCAGTTCATGCAAACGCCCGTCTTGGCTTTGGGGCAAGCGCGCTTTTCGATCGCCGCGCCCTTTTCCACAAAGGTGATCTTTTCCTTGCAACCCTTTTTGATGAGTTCCAAAGCGGTGAAGATGCCGGCAGGACCGGCTCCGATGATCAAATAATCCGTTTTCATATTTTCTCCGGGCGGGCATTAATGCCCGCATTTTGCCGCGTTCACGCAGCCAACTCGACGATTATAACACACCCAAGTAAAAATTGCAATAGCATTATCAAAGTTTTTACGCGAGAAAAGGGCAACTTTTTTGCCCAAAAAGGCATATATTAGCGTATGAAAATAGGCGTGATGGACAGCGGGATAGGCGGGCTCAACGTGCTTGCCGCCTTGATCAAATATCGGTGCGGGGACGGCTACGTTTATCTTTCAGACGGGAAAAACCTCCCCTATGGGGAGAAGAGCGGCGAAGAACTCAAGCAAATTGCCCTCCGTGGGGTGCGGCGTCTTGTGGAGCGCGGCGCCAACGCGGTGGTCTTCGGATGCAACACCCTTTCCGTTGCCGCTTTGGACTTTGTGCGAAAAAGGGTGGTGCCGCCCGTCTTCGGGCTCCTGCCCCGCCCCGACCTCCTTAATGGAAAGGGGCTTTTGCTTTGCACCCCGACGACGGCGTTGTACCTCCCAAACGTCAGCCCGAACGTTTGCGTTTTGACCCCCGCGTCGCTTGCCGGCTTGATCGACAAAGAGTACCCCAAAACCGCCTTGACGGAAGAGTATCTTTCTCCCTTGCTTCTCCCTTACGGCGACTGTGAGGAAGTTTACCTCGGATGTTCGCATTATTCCTTTGCAAAAAGTGTTTTCAAAAGGGTTTTGCCCAAGGCGAAACTGCTGGACGGCGCGGAGAACCTTGCCGCCCTCGTCAGCGCCGTTTTGCCTGAAAAAGGGAGTAAAAATCCCTCCATCGAACTTTTGTTCACCGGCGAGGATCAAACCGAACGGTATCTTTGCATTCTCTCTTCCTTACTCAAATAACCCCTTTTCCACCCCTTGAGCAAGGGCAAAAGCGAAGCGCGGCACGAGGAGATCGATCTCCTTTGGCGTGACCACCAGCCCCGTGGGAAGCGAGGCGCAGCGGTCGGCATAGGCAAGGAGCGGCACCCCCACCGAGACAACGGGGACGTGAAAGTTCTCGCTTGCGATGGGCTCGCGACGGTTACCCACCCCGCCGCCGGGCACGACGCCGCCATCCGTCACCTGTACGGCGTGAAACAAGCGTTCCGCCCGTTTGGTCGCCAAGGTATCCACCGTTAGGATGAGGTCGGGGCGGAATTCCGAAGCCACCCCCTTTACCACGCGGGCGGTCTCCAGCCCCGTCGCGCCGAAAACCGAAGGCACCATCGTGGCAAGATAAGAGTTTCCCCTCTCCCCTGCGGAAAGTTTTTTGACGCATTCTGCGCCCAAGGCGTCCACGACGGCGGAAGGATTGCCCAGCCCGACGGCAAGCACGCGACGCCGTTTTCCGCCCCGCAAAAGGGCAATGGAGCGGGCTACCCCCTTGGCAATTTCCACGAGCAAAGCGTCTTCGGACAAGGGGTCTCCCGCCAAAATCAAAGTGTGATACGTCCCCTTCCCACGCGCGCCGCCCTCGCCAAAGGCAGAGGGCGCCACAAAGCTGAGCCGCGTTACGGAAGAGGAAAGCCGCTTCTCCGATATCTTTACGCCGCGCCCTGCCGCTTCCGCCGTTTCCAAAGCAAGTTCCGAAAAGAAATCCATAAGGTTATCGTGCGTTAAATAAAATAAAATATTATCAAAAAATTATTGCAAAGGGGGCGTGAGCTATGATAAAATACTAACTACGTGAAAAACAACAGAAAGGTGCATCGCACCGAAAAGGAGTAAAAATGCCTAACATCAAATCTCAAAAGAAGCGCGTACTTATCACCAAAGAAGAGTACATTCGCAACAAAGCGATCCGCTCCGAAGTCAAGACCGCCGTTAAGAAGTTCAACGCTGTGATCGCCGCCGGCGACGTGGCTGCCGCGGAAGCTTTGCTCCCCGTGACCGTTTCCGTCATCAACAAAGCGAAGAGCGACGGCGTCTACCACATCAACACCGCTTCCCGCAAGATCGCCTCTTTGAATAAGTCCCTCAACGCCATCAAGAAGTAATTTTTTACTTTATGTCCGGAGTCAAGATCCACACAAAAGAGGACGCCTTTCGTCTGTTTGACGAAGCCGTTACGGCTCTTACGACCACGAACTTCATCATCACGGAAAAGCCGATAACGGACCTCTTAAGGTGCTTGATCTACAGCGATCTGCTCCGCACGTTTGTAACCGACTGCAAAAAAGGCGTGGACTACGAGTCCGAACTTGCCGCCGCCGTCCGCGAGACGGAAAGCGGGTACGCCTTTGTTCTTCCCAAAAGCAACAAGAGAGTCATTGCATTGGTCACCGGTCTGCTCCACGATTTTGATACCGGAGCAAGGTCGCTGACCTCTTTTATTCAAAGTTTTTGGCCAAACGTGGACAACAACGCAAGGTATCGCCTGTTTTGTGAAAACGTTCTTCTGCCCTACAAAAAGGCGTTCCGTCAATCCTTCTTAAGCGACATCGACGATGCGGAACAAGCCGTTGAGGCGGAAGGCACCGTCACGATAAGCGATTCCGTTTTGGAAAGCGCCGCCCCCCTCTTCACCGCCCTGAGGACGGTTTTTGCCGGGGACAACAAGCTTTCGCAAAAGAAGAGAGAGGACCTCACCGCCCTGACGGACGGTTTGTTCTACGCCCTCGAAAAAGGCAACCCGAAAATCATCAAGACGATTTGGATCGGGCTCAAACTCGCCTTGGACGGCAACAAAAAAGCGGAGCGCAAATTTAGCGACATTTCGGAATTTCTGGCGCTTTACGCCTTGATTTGACGAGGTAAATTATGGCGTCGGATACCACCCTTATAAAATTAATATTATTGTACGCGATGGACAAGATGGACGTACCCCTCGAGGAAGACGTCTTGACCGACCTTTGCACCAGCGACCACGATTGGATGAATTATATGGATTGCAAGGATGCCATCGCCGCTTTGGAGGACGTTTCCTTCATTCAGAAAAAGACCTCGCAAAACAAGATCACCTACACCATCACCCCGGACGGCAGGATGTGCCTTGCCAACTTCTATACGCGCATCCCCATCTCCCTGCGTGAGGAGATCAATACGTCGGTCAAAAACGACCGCATGAAGTACCGCCGTCGTCAGGAGTACGTCAGCGATTACTTCCGCAACAGCGACCAGACCTACACCGTCGTTTTGCGTATTTTGAAGCCGGGCGGCGAAGGCGCCTTGGTGGAACTCAAGATGGTGGTGGAAAGCAAGGAGACCGCCCTGTTTATGTTCAAGAATTGGCAGAACCGCGCGGGATCCGTTTACAGCGCACTGTGTGATAATTTATTAGATTGTTAAGCCGTAATCAAAAAAAGCAAACGATACCTCTCAAACCGAGAGGTATTTTTTGTAGGAAAAAGAAAAGGCGTGGCATTTCTGCCACGCCTGATTTTTGTTGCCGCTAAATCTTAAAAGACTTATGCGCCTTGTTGTACAAAGGGAGTCAAAACCGCAGCGCCGTCTACGACTGCAACAGAATACAACGCGCCGTCCGTATCTTTGTAATACCAGACGCCATCGACCTTTTCGAACGCGTTGCCGATGACCCATACGGCGCAACCGTCAACGATCTCGCCAACGTTGCCGACGTGAGTCGTGTATTTGTTGAACGGAGACGGGCCCCCGATG
>JAGAAA010000093.1 GCA_017615495.1 Clostridia bacterium | reverse complement strand
GCGACGGCAACCAGGTGTTTTCCGCCGTATATCACGCCATCAAAAACGCGTTGGAAAGCGACATCAACGAGCGCCGCATCCAATTCGATACCATAAACGACGAGGCGGAGCAACCTTTGAGCGACGAGGCGAAGCAACCTTTGAGCGACGAGGCGAAGCCGCTGTTTAGCCTTCCTGAAGATACCGTAGAGCAAACCGAATCTCCGCAAAAAGAATTCACCTTCCTGCCGTTCCAAAACGATCCCTCTGCCTTGGAGTTCCGGGAAGAAAGCGAGATCGAACGTTCGGTGATGGACAACTTCAAAAAGCTTCGCGAGATGAAAAAAGAGGAGCAGGTGGAAATGCCCCAAACGCAAGCAATTTACCGCGTGATCGGGCAGGTGTTCGGCACCTATTTGCTCTTGGAGCAAAACGATAAGTTTATTATCGTTGACCAACACGCCGCCGTTGAGCGCTTGCGCTACGACAAGCTCTTGGCGGAGTACGAAAAGGGCGATATTGCCGTCCAACCGTTGTTGTTCCCGCTGACCATCGAGGTCAATCCTTCCGAATATCAGATCGTTGAAAGCAAGATCCCCGCCTTAAAAGAACTCGGCATCGAGCTCGTTCCCTTCGGCACGGATAGCTTTAAACTTGCGTCCATCCCGCAGATCCTTTCCGAGATCGATATCAACGTGCTGATCAAGCACATCTTATCCGACCGACCGGAAAAGGAGGACGCCGTCATACGCGAGCGCATCGCGTACGCCGCGTGCAGGAGTTCCATCAAAGGAAACACCTATTTGACCGACGAGCAGATCGACGAATTGATGAAAGTTTACTTTGCCAAAGGTTTACCCGTGCAATGCCCGCACGGCAGGCCCGCCTATTACGTTTATACCAAGAGGGACCTCGAAACCCTCTTTAAACGCATCGTATGAAACCGCTGCTTATTATCGGCGGGGCGACGGGGACGGGGAAGTCCGACATCGCCGTCGCTTGCGCAAAACGATTGAACGGTGAGGTCATTTCCTGCGATTCCATGCAGATCTATCGTGGGCTTGACGTGGGCACCGCCAAGATCCGCCCCGAAGAAACGGAGGGCGTAGCGCATCATATGATAGACGTTGTGGCGCCTACGGAGAGTTTTACCGCGGCGGAATACAAGACGCAAGCGACAAAGGTCATCCAAAACGTCTACGCCCAAGGGAAAGTACCCATTCTTTGCGGCGGGACGGGGCTTTATATCAACGCGGTTTTGTATAATTTGTCCTTTTCGGGCGAGTATGACGAAGCCCTTCGCGCTTCCTTGCTTGCCGAAGCAAAGGAGCACGGAAAGGAATATATGCACCAAAAACTTGCGTCTTTGGACCCGGAAGCGGCGGCAAGACTGCACGTAAACGATGAAAAACGCGTGATCCGCGCCATTGAAAAAGCGCTCACGGGCGGCAAAAAGGAAAACGATTTTTCCAAAGCGGAATATCCTTATTTGATGTTCGTCACCGATCTGCCGCGCGACGTGATGTACGACAGGATCAATCGCCGCGTTGATAAAATGATGTCGGCGGGGCTCAAAAAGGAAGTTGACGGGCTGTTAGACGCGGGCGTGGGCTTTGACAAACAATGCATGCAAGCCATCGCGTATAAAGAATGGCAAGCGGAAAAACTGGGCGAAATGACAGAAGCGCAAGTGGTGGAACTCATCAAAAAGAACACCCGCAACTACGCAAAACGCCAAATAACTTGGTTTAAACAGTACAAAGATGCCATTAAGATAGACGTTTTAAACCGTTCGAGTGAAGAGATCGCAAAAGAGATTTGCGACAAATATAACGAGGAAGTATGAAGACGAGAGAAGAAGCGGAAATCATTTTAAAAGCTTGCGAAAGCGAAAACGAAGCGCTTTTTAAAGAAATCGACGCCGTTGCGCTGGCCAACACGGAAAAAGTCCTTTCGGCTTTCCGTGAACACCGCGTTGCTGAGCGCCATCTCAAAGGCACCACCGGTTACGGCTACGGTGACATCGGACGTGAAACGTTGAATGCGGTCTTCGCCATGGTTTTGGGCGCGGAAGACGCCATCGCATCCCCGTATTTTGCCAGCGGCACGCACGCCTTAAAGGTTTCTTTGTACGGCTTGCTTCGCCCGGGCGACACCTTACTTTCCGTTACTGGCGCTCCGTACGATACCTTACTTAACGTTATTACCAAGCCGGGCATCGGCTCTCTTGTGGATTACGGCGTCAAATACGAACAAGTAGAATTGAGTCAAGAGGGCGATTTTGACTATCCCGCGATCGAAAAGGCCTTAAAAAGCGCCCCAAAAATTGTGTTTTTGACCCGTTCGCGTGGATACAGCGACCGCGACGCCTTTTCCGTTGCAAAACTGCGCGAAGCCATTTCTTTCGTTAAAGCGAGAAGCAACGCCATCGTTTTCGTAGACAATTGCTACGGAGAATTCGTTGAAAAAGAGGAGCCGACGGCTGCCGGCGCCGACGTGATCGTCGGGTCTTTCACAAAAAACATCGGCGGTGGGCTTGCGCCTTCCGGCGGATATGCCGCGGGACGCAAAGACCTCGTCGAACAAATTGCCTTCAGCCTGACCGCGCCGTCGCTCGGTACGGAGATCGGCTCGTACGCCATGGGTTACCAAAACTTTTATCAAGGCTTGTTCTTGGCGCCGCACGTGGTAGCTTGCGCTTTGAAAGGAAGCCTTCTTTTCGGTAGCGCGTTTAGAAAAATGGGCTACAAAACCCTCCCGGAATGCGGAAAACGTTGCGGGGACATCATCCGTTCCATCTTCTTTGAAGATGCGGACAAATTGATCCGCTTTTGTCAGATCATCCAATCCGTTTCGCCCATCGACGCTTACGTCGTGCCCGAGCCGTGGGATATGCCCGGGTACCGCGAGCCCGTCATTATGGCTGCGGGAACCTTCGTTGGCGGCGCTTCGCTTGAACTCACGGCGGACGCGCCCATCAAACCACCGTATATCGCTTACGTACAAGGCGGTTTGACCTACGAACATATCAAACTTGCGGTTTTGCGCTGCATTGAAGAATTCGATCAATAAAAAGGAATAATTAATAAAAAAATAAGCGGATGCGTTTGCATTCGCTTATTCTTCGTTATCTTGATCGTCACGCAGGACGGTGACTCGCGCGGCTTGTTTTAATATCTCTTCGCTCATCGCCGCGTAATGCTTTTTGGTCGTATTGACGTCGCGGTGCCCGAGCGCTTCCGCTACGACGAAAATGTCGTTGGTACGGTGGTAAAGATTGGTGCCGTAAGTACTGCGCAGTTTGTGTGGCGTGATCTTTTTAAGCGGCGTGATGAGTTTGCTGTATTTTTTAACGAGTTTTTCCACGGCGCGCACGGTAATACGCTGTTTGCGAAGGGAAAGGAATAGGGCGGGAGAATCGGTTTCGGCAACCAAACGATCTTCCTCCAAATAACGGCGAAGCGCGTCGTTTACTTCTTCCGGAAAGTACAAGATCTTCCTATTTCCGCCTTTTCTGGTGACGGTAAAGGAATTATTTTTGAAATCAAGGTCGTCGATATCCAATCCGACGCATTCCGAAATACGGATGCCGGTGCCCAAAAGCAGCGTTACGATGTCAAGATCACGCAAACCGATCTTTTTATGATAGGATTGCTCACGCGGAGAAAGGTCCACGCCGCCTTCGACTTCGTCCAAAAGCAAATGAACTTCGTTATTTTCCAATCTGACGATCTCTTTGTCGTGGATTTTGGGCGTGGGAACTTTGCTTGCAACGTTGCTGATAAGCTTGCCTTTATTGAAAAAATACTTGAAAAACGAGCGTAAAGTCGAGAGTTTACGGGCTTTTGCGCGCTCGTCGTTCTTATATTCCTTACCGTTGAAACGGTAATAATTTAAATATTCCAAAAAGGATTCGATGTGCGTTTGCGAAACGGTATCCAATGCGGATAACGGGAAGTTATCCAACGTATAATTACGATATTCGCGCACGTAAGACAGCAAATAATCAAAAAATATCCTTAAATCGTACGCATACGCAAGACGCGTCAAAGGCGTCGTGCGACTTTCAACGCCGATAAAGAATTCCTCGCAAAAAGGAGGCAATTCGGCGCGGAGTTCGCGTATCTTTAAAGTAACGTTTTTGTTTCTGGCAATAAAGTAGGTATCGTCCATGGTCATAGTTTATCATTATTTGGTATTTATGTAAAGACATTCCTTATTGAGCATAGTTAAATCTCAGGTACTCAAATATCGCAAATTTCGAGTCATTATTTTAAATAAAACGCATTTTCAAAGTAATCCTACATTATTTTATGGCTAATTGTTCGTAAAAGTTGTGTTTTGCGAACAGTTTAACACAATATAAAAATTTTGTCAAATAAACGAACTGCCCCGTTTTGTTCCTCTTCCATCTTGACATAAATAGAAAAAAAAGATAAAATACTTATAAGGAGATTGCCATTTTGGAAAACAATGCTAACACCGAATTGATCCGGGATCACGTCGATTCCTTCATATTAAGATTTTTAGCGCAATCGGATAGCTACGGTTACGATATTCATAAAGCCATCTCCACGGCGACGGAAGGCGTGTATGAAATTAAGCAGCCTACCCTTTACAGTTGCCTGAAACGTCTTGAAAAACAAGGTTTTATCACATCCTACGACGGCGAAACGTCAAACGGAGCCCAACGCAAATACTATGCGATCACCGACAAAGGGCGCGAATTTTTGCAAAAAGACATTATGCAATGGGAGTTTTCGCGCACCCTGCTCGACCGTCTTCTTTCGGATAAACAGATCGATCTGTCTACGGTGGAACGTCCGTTTGATCCTTCCGAACTCAGACCCAAAACAAAGCGTGGCGTAGGCGTGGCAAATGCCGCGCAAGAAGATTCTTCCGTCGAAGATGCGTCCGACGAGCCTCTTCTTGAGCCTGCCGGCGACGTTGAGGAGGTAAATAGCCCCGAAAACGCCGAAAATGAGCCCGTTTCTGCCCCCGAAAAGGAGGAAGAAACTGCCGCTGACGTTGCTCCGGAGCCCGCTGAGCCCCAGCAAACGCCCGTTTTCAACGCTTCTCGCGCCGTTCAGTTGGATTTTGAGACCTACGTTTCCGACAAAGAAGCGGAAGAAGCCAAAAACGCCCCCGTTTTGCAAGATTTTCTTAGGGAACGTATGGCGGTCAACGACGATTACCGCGCTTCGTTGGAAGAGTTGTTCCGCCCTTCCGAAAATCCCGTTCCCGTCGCACCCGCGCAGGATGATTCCCCCGTTGAGGAACAACAACCCGTCAATTCCTTCAATTACGGCGAATTAAAAGAAAGAGCCCAGGCGGAAGGTTACCGTCTGCACCCCTATTCAAAATCCGTTACCACCTCGTATTATTCGATGAATTTCATCTTCTCAGCGAGGCTCAGACGCGATTCCTTGCTTTTGCTGTACGCATTTATGTTCCTCGAAGTGCTTTTGTCCTTCTTCCTGTTGGATCGCGTGGCAAAACTCGGATATTTATTCTATATCGTAACGGGCTCGGTGCTTTTGGCGGCGCCCATCTTCGGCATCGTGTTGTACCTCATCAAACCGGACAAGCGCGTACGGGCGGATTTTGACTTCAAAATCTCTCTATCCGGCATGATCATGCTGATGATCAACCTGATTATTATCAGTATGTTGCTTGCCTTCTTCCTCTTTGGGGCGGATCTTGCTAAGCCAGCCACCCTGGTACGCCCGCTTTTGTACCCTGCGCTTCTCTTTATCAACCTGCCGATCTACACGCTCATTTACGCCGCGCTGTACAACACAAAACGCTACCACCTAAAATAAAAAAAGAAGCACCGCGCTGCGGTGCTTTTTTAATTATATTAAGTTATATTTCCTTTCTGTCGGTAAGCGCGCGGGAGAGCGTTGCTTCGTCGGTATATTCCAAATTGCTCCCCGTCGGCAACCCTCGCGCGATACGCGTCGCTTTGACGCCAAGCGGTTTTACCAGCATAGCGATATAAAGCGCCGTAGCTTCGCCCGCCTGATCGGTACCGGTGGCGATGATGACTTCTTTCACCCCGCCTTCGTTGATACGTTCCAACAGTTCTTTGATGCGGATGTCCGAAACGCCTATTCCTTCGAGCGGGCTCAAATGTCCGTGCAAAACGTGGTATACGCCGCCAAAAGACTTGGTTTTCTCCAGCGCGATGACGTCACGCGGTTCTTTCACCACGCAAATCACGCTTCTGTCGCGGGTTTGGCAAATCTCGCAGACGTCCAGATCGGTATAATTGCCGCAAACCTTGCACAGTTTGACCGTTTGTTTGAGCTTCATGATCGCGTCGCAAAAGCTTTCCGCTGATTCCATCGGCATATTCACGACGGAAAACGCGTACCTTGCGGCGGTCTTTTTGCCCACGCCCGGCAGCTTTGAAAACTCGGCGATGAGCCTTGCTATCGGCTCGATATATTCCATTTAGTTTAAGCCTCCGAGCATCCCTGCGTAAGGTCCCATAACTTCCTGCGTTTCCTTGTCGATCAAGTTAAAGCCTTCTTGCAAAGCCGCGACGATGAGGTCCTCAAGCATTTCCACGTCATCCGGGTCTACCGCTTCGGGCTTGATTTTCAAAGAAACGATCTTTTTTTCGCCGGTCAAGGTGACTTCGACCATCCCGCCGCCTGCCTGTGCGGTAAACTCCGTATTCTTAAGTTCTTCTTGTTTGGCGAGCATATCTTGTTGCATCTTTTGCGCTTGACGCATGAGTTGCGCCATATTTGCGCCTCCGCCGAAACCATTAAACTTAGCCATTAGTTTTTACCCCCTCTGTTGATGTTGATTTTTTCCGCTCCCGCAAACAATTTAAGAATGTCGGAAGTAGACAACGCGCCTTTCGCGCTTTCGTTGCAATTTACGAGCTCCACGTCGACGGGTTCGCCTATCTCGGCGGAAATGACCCTCTTGAGTTCCTCAATATTACGCGGCGTGTTGCAGTAATTAAAGTCCATCTCCTTTTTGAAAGCGATGGTGATCTTGCCGTCGCGAAGGTTCATCAAAGTGTCGTTTCCTTCGCCGCCGAGAGAAATATAAAGCATTTTAAGCGGATGATTCCTCAGTTGACCAAGCACCCTGCCGCGCAGTTTTGTCATTTGGTCGCGGATGTCCTGCGGCAAAAATGCGGTAACTTCGTTAAGATCCTTGGGCGCGCTGTTTACACCGGGATCGGCAACGTCAAACGGAAGCGCATCCACCGGTTTTGCTCCGGAAAGATCAAACGCGGGCGTCTCCTGCATCACAGGGGCTTGTGCGGGCGCTTCCGGCGCCGATTGCACCGGTGCGGTGGGCGTAAGCATCTTTTTGATGGCGGAATAATCCGGTCTTTGCGCGGGGCTTTGCTCAATTTCTTTGATCTTGCCTTCGATGGCGGAAACTTTTGCGATCAGATCGGAAAGTTCCTCCCCGGAAAGAGTTGCCGTCTTGATGATGGCGGTTTCAAGCAAAATTTTGGGCTGATTGGAGTATCTGGATTTGGCTTCAATGCCGGAGAAGATATCCAAAGCGCGCATCAACGTGACGGAATCAAAGGATTTGGCGATCTCCGCCGCGGCGTCAAACAGCTTATTGGGCAACTTCAAAACCACGTTGCAACCGGGATCGTGCTTGATGATGATCAAGTCACGGAAATATTTGGTAAGGTCACGCGTCAACATCTGAACGCTTTTTCCGAGAGAAGCGGCTTCTTCCACGAGAGAAACGGCGCCCTTGATATCGCCGGACAACGCCGCCAAAGCGGTCTTGGCGATCATCTGGGGATCGTTGGCGCCCAAAACGCCGAGGACGCTTTCGTAATCCACCACGTCGGAATAGGAAACGCACATATCTGCTACGGACAAGGTATCGCGCACGCTGCCCTCGCCTGCGGCGGCAATGGCGCTTACGCCTTCCTTGGTGTACTTGACGCCTTCGAGGTCAAAGATCTTGTCTACGTGCTCCTCAAGGGTTTCTTGCGGAACGAGGTGGAAGTCCAAACGAAGACAGCGGCTCATGATGGTCGCGGGGATCTTTTGCACTTCCGTCGTGGCGAGGACGAAGACGGCGTGTGCCGGTGGCTCCTCCAGCGTCTTCAATAGAGCGTTGAACGCGGCGCCGGAAAGCTGATGCACTTCGTCGATGATATAAACCTTGTACTTGCAGTCAACGGGCGCGTAACGGACGTTGTCGCGGATGGCGCGGGCGTCGTCGACCGAATTGTTG
>JAGAAA010000014.1 GCA_017615495.1 Clostridia bacterium | reverse complement strand
CTCTTGTCAAGGAGCAATTCATAGGTGTTGCCCTTGAACTTGACGCTGACGGAGATCTTATCCTTGTAGGTCTCGCCGTAGTTGATGTAGATGTTTACAAACTCCGGATCGGTAAGCGGGTCGATATCCGCGTTGAAGGTGTCGTTGATCACACCGACGACTCTGTTGATCATATCCTTGGTAACTTCGACCTTAGCGGCAAAGTTGCCGTTCTCCGCCTCGATGACGATCTTGCCGGCTTCAACAAACTCATTGTAGATGCCCTTGAACGCATCAAGGGTAGCGCCGAGGTCGACGTCCATCGCCGCAGCGACTTCGCCTTCTGCGCCGGAGTTGCCGCCGTTATTACCGCCGTTATTGCCGCCGTTGTTGCTGCTGCTGTTGCCGATGAACATCAAGATCAAGCTGCGGATGAAGGAGTTGCCGAAGACGGTCTTTGCGCTCTCATAGGTATCCGGTACGACGTAGTAGGTGTTTTCCGGAACCGCTTCGCCGACTACAACGGTCGCTTCAACGTATTCGTTGTTTGCGTTCTTGGTGTAGTAGGTCTTGTTTGCCTGGAAGGTCGTATTGCTGGTAAGCACGTAATCCAAAAGCTCATAGCTGTCGCTGACGCCGTGCCAGTTCTTGGCTTCCAAACCGAGCCAGAGCTTGATAGCGTTTGCCGCATCCGCAAGGCTGGTGATCTGGAAGATGTAGACCTGCTCGCCATTGTCGTTCAAATCGAACGCCGTACCGCTTGCGCAGAGGGTCTTGGTGGCTTGCTCATAGCTGAGGGAGAGGAAGTTGGTAGCAGTATCCTCGTCGTAGGTGGCGCCACGCGATTGCTTGATCACGAGGGCAGCCTTTGCCGTGCTGGCGCGACCGTTTTCGATGATCTCGAGCACGTTGATGTCGGTCACAACTTCAAAGTGGAAGGTGCTATCCAACTGTTTGGTCGGCTCGTTTTGATCGTTGAGCTCGTAGTGGTTGATGTAAACGTCGCCGCTGAAGTCGATGTTCGTCGGGCTGAAGTAAACAGCGTCGGAGATCGCCTTTGCCGGGACGACGTTTTCGACTGCGTCGTCGGTAAGGAACTTAAAGTCCTCAATATAAATGGCGAAGCAAACTTCCGGCCAATTGAGCTTGAACTCATTGGCATTAGGAGTCTCGTTGGTGATCCTTTCCCCATTGAGGTACCAGGTGCCCGCCGGGATGTTGACCGCGAGTTCGAAATCGGTGAGCTTTTCATCCACGACCTTGCCGCTGAGGGTGATGTGACCGCGGATGCCGCTGAGGTGCTCGAGCTCAATGTTCAGATCTTTGAGGAAGTCGAGCTCAAGACCAAGGTCTTTCACGATGTCGACGACCGTGGAGGAGATGGCAGCCAAGTTGATATCCACATAGTATCTGTCACCGTTCTTGTACGGCGTTGCGAGCATGTCGATGATGGGGCCGACCATCGTAGCGTTAACGCCCGCGAGGTCAAGCAAATCCGCCAAACCTTCGACTTCGACGACTTTGTCGTTCGCATTCTTGAACTGCAAAACGCCGTCGTTTGCCTCGGGGAAGGTGGTGGGGAGGAAGCCTTGGATGAAGCCAAAGATATCCGCGTAATCGATGTACTTGTAAGCGTAACCGTCATCGGTTGCGTATTGGATATAAAGCTTGCTGTCCTTTGCGCTCTCGGCAGCCTTGTAGTAAACGCCGCCAAGCTCCTTATCGCCGTCCATCAAGACGAGACCGATCTCGTTGTTGACCTTGGTGGTGCCGTCGACGTTGCCCTTGATACGGAGGCCGTAGTTCTTGCCGGCGATGCTGATGCCGATCACGCCGTCCGCGCCGAACTTGCCGGTGATGGCGTTGCCGGTGACTTCGTTAACGGTGTTGATGGCGCCGACGAGGATCTCGTCCACGATGGACGACGCGCTGCCGTCATCCCCAAGGGACCAAGCGTCGCTGAGCTTGCTGTTTTTACCGGCCCAGTTGTTGTACTTAACGACCTCTTCGTCGATCTCGAAGACCTTTTTCACGGTGGACTTATCCGAGCCCGTCCAAGTAAAGGTGATCGTGTACTTACCTTTTTCCGTTCCGGAAGTGTACTCAACGACATAAGCCGGCTTGACGGGATTGTCATTCTTATCAAGGAATGAGAATTCGCCCAACTGCTCCTTAATGGCGTTGCCCAAAGACTTCTTTTGGTTGGACGGTTCCTCCTTGGCGTTCACATACAGCCAATTCTCGATATAATCTTCGATGCTGGAGAAGGTGTCCGTTTGCGTCTGCTCGGACGGGTTGAGCTGCGGCGTCTTGTCCTTCTTCTTACAAGCGAAGAAGGTGCAGACCAGCACGACACAAAGCAGAACCGCAATGATGATGCCTATCTTTCTTTTCATAAATACCTCCACAAAAAAATTTATTTTTTGGTACATCCATATTATCATACGTGCGCGCGCTTGTCAAGACGTGGCAAAATACTCAAAGATGGCAATTTTTGCCTTCTTTTGGGACGAATTTTCCTTTTTACCTCCGCAAACGGGAGGTTTTTAAACCGTTTTTGCCCCTTTGGGGGCTCGAAACGATCGTTTTTTTCGAAAACGATTAAAATTTTTGATGGCGAAAGATATTTTTCTTTGCTTTTTTCATACTATCGGAATGGAATTCGACGTAACAAAACAAATCGAAACGGACTTTGGCAAAAGCGCGGACCTCGTCGTCCGTCCCGCCGTGGTGGGGAAGCGCAAGGCTTGTTACTTTGCCATCGAAGGGTTGACGGACAAGCAAATGCTGGAAGAGCGGGTCATAAAACCCCTTTCAAAGGAGGACGCAAACCTCGCGGAAATGGAAAAAGCCGTCTTTCTTTCCTCCCCCGTCAAACGGGTTTTTACCCTTTCCGAAGCGGAAAAAGGCATCGCGGAGGGGCTGACCGCCTTGACGGTGGAGGGCGAAAAAGGCTTCTTTTTGTTTGCCACCAAGAAGTGGGAGCGCCGTTCGGTGGAGGAGCCGCCCACCAGCAGCGTGATCAAAGGTCCGCGCGAAGGGTTCACCGAGGACGTGACGGTAAACGCCGCCCTTCTTCGCCGCCGATTGAAAAACAAATCGCTGGTCATCCGCGAAATGACCGTCGGAAAGTACACCTCTTCCAAGGTGCTCGTCTGTTTTTTGTCCGACGTGGCGGCAAAAAAGACGGTGGACCTCGTGACCGAACGGCTGGCGCACGTGGAGATCGACGGCGTGATAGACAGTTCGTACCTGACCAAGTTTTTGGAGGACAGCCCCAAATCGCTCTTTCCGCAAGTGGGATCGTACGAAAAGCCCGACGTCGTTGCGGCAAAGCTGCTGGAAGGCAGGGTGGCGATCCTTTCGGACGGCAGCCCGATCGTCCTCACCGTCCCGCACGTTTTGATCGAAAGCTTTCAAGACAGTCAGGATTATTTCAAACGCAACGCGCGGGTGACGGTCACCCGCTTCTTGCGGTTGTTTGGCGCGGTGATCGCCCTCTTTTTGCCCGCGGCGTTTGTGGCGGTGCAGGAATTTCAGTACCAAGTTTTGCCCCTGAAGTTTTTGATCACCATCATCAACAGCACCAACGGCACCCCGCTTTCGCCCACCCTTGAAATGGTGCTGGTCCTGTTGATCTTCGACATTCTAAACGAAGCGAGCGTGCGCATGCCGCGTTACGTGGGGATGGCGCTTTCCATCGTGGGCGCCATCGTCCTCGGCGAAACGGCGGTCAGCGCGGGGCTATTGAGTTCCCCCGCCGTGCTTGTGACGGCGCTTTCCTCCATCGGGCTTTACTTGGTGCCGGATGACGTGGGCACTTACAGCCTGCTCCGATTGGGCTTTGTAGCTGCGGCGGCGCTTGCGGGGTTGCTTGGCATCATCTTCGCCGTGCTCGTCCTCACCTGTCACCTCGTGACCCTCACCAGCTTTGGTGCAAATTACGCAAGTCCGTACGCGCCCCTCGTCACGAACGATCTCAAAGACGGGTTTGTAAAAAAGGAACTTCCCGACATGGTCCTCCGCCCCGAAACCGTCGCAAATCAAAACTCCACCCGCATCAAAAAGGACGGTTTTATGCTGTCGCACCTTAACGAAAAGGAGCAAAAAGATGAAAAGTGACGTTGCGGACGTGCAACCGCAAGAAAGGCGCAAACTCTCTTACGGCGAAGGAGCGCTCCTTGCCGTGGTGCTGGTGATCGCAACCAAGTTTTGCACCCTTCCTTCCGTTTTGGCGGGGGCGGCGGGCAGCAAGGCGCTTTGGGTGGCGGCAACGTTGACCGCAGCGGAGCTTTGCGCCGTCTTTTTTGCCGTTAAAACGGCGAGAGCGGGCGGGGTGCCGTCCCTCCCTTTGCCGCGCGGCGTAAAGGTGGGGATTTACGCGTTTTTCGCCCTCTTTTTTACGCTGAAACTCGCTGCTTTTGCCAGAGAACTTTCCACCTACTACGCCCTTTCCCTCTTTGAAAACGTCCCCGTCCTGCCCGTTATGGTCTTGCTGCTTTTTGCCTGCGCCCTCCTTGCCCGCAAGGGATATACGGCAATGGGGCGTATGATGGAAGTTTTTGCGTGGCTGTTTGCCTTTGTCTTTTTGTTTGCCATCATTTTTACGCGCACCGAAGGGGACCTCTTCAACGCCCTCGGGATGTTCAGCCCCGATTTTTCGGGCTTTGGCAAAGGGCTCCTCGGCGGCTTGGCTTGGTACGGCGACGCCGCCGCGATATGCTTCTTTGACCTCCGTGGGAAGGAAGGCGTGACAGACCCGTCCGCCAACAAAAAGACAAAATTCAAGATAGCCTTTGCCGCCGCCTCCTTTTCCTTTTTGATGATAGCGCTCTTCTTCGCCGTGTTCACCGCTTCTTACGGGGACGCCGCCAAAATGACCGATTACGCCTTCATCAAACTGAGCGCCTTCAAAGCCAACACCGATGAACTGGGCTCGGCGGATTGGCCCGTCATCATCCTTTGGTCGGTGGTGACCACCTTGTACCTGACCGTCGTTTTGATCTCAGCAAAAGAAAGTTTGCTCGGCGCCACCCAAAAGGAAGGAAGCAAATCCCTTCTCCCGTACTTTGTGCTTGGCGGCGCCGCGCTCCTCTTTTCCGCGGTGTTTCTTGACGAGGAAGGGGATTATCAAAGCTATATGACGAGGGTGGCAAGCGTGCTTTCCCTCCTTGCCATAGGGGCTACGGCGGGGCTGGGGATATACTCTCTCGCAAAAGGAGCAAACCATGAAAAACAGAACTAAACGCATTCTTTTGGTTGCCCTCGTCTTGATCGCCTGCGCCGTTTTTTCCGAGCTCATCGCGCCGCAACCCGTCCTCAACAAGGGAGTGGTCATCGGTATGGGTGTGGACAAAACCGAAACCGGCGCGATGGAAGTCACCGTCCAAATCGCGGTAGCGGGCGAAAGCTCCGCCCCCGGCGCGCCCAACCGTTACGCCGTGGTCAGCGGGGAATCCTCCACCCTGATAGGCGCAATGGAACAGATCTCACGGATCACCGCCTACAAGCCCGCCTATTTTCATTGTCACGTTTTGATCCTCGGCGAAAAACTGATCGAGGAAGGCGTAAGGGAAGTTGTGACGCAACTTTTTGCGGAAGACTCGGTGATGGACGACGTCGCCATCCTCGCCGCAAAGGGCACCGCGAAAAAAACCTTGGAACGAAGCGTTTCGGTACAGGGGGCGGCGGCGATCTATTTGCAACAACTCAACAAGATAAACAGCACGACGGGCGGGCACCCTACCACCACTCTAAAAAGCTTTGCGACGGAATTTGAAACGGAGGGGTACACCCCCTTTTTGCCCTGGGTGGAAGCCATCCCCGTCCCCAAGGCGGTGGGCGGCGCGGATACCGGCGGCGACGAACAAAATTACGCCTTCGATTGCTCCAAAACCGTACTGTTTGACGAAGAGGGACGCGGCACGGTGGAAAGCGAGGAGGTCACCGTCGCCATCGGGCTTTCGGGTCAGGCGGAAGGCATCCTCCTCCCCGTCAAAACGGAAAACGGGTTTATGGACGTACTCGTCAAAAAGAGCTTGACCTGGTGGCACATTGAAAAAAGCGGCAGGGTCGCCCTTTGCCCTCTTTACTTTGTAAAGGTGGTTGCCACCGACCTTGCGGAAAGCCCCGCCGAACTCAAGGACGAATTCGTGGAAGAAAAGGTGAAGCAGTACGTCGAAAAAGTGGTTTCGGACGCCTTCCTGCACGGCAAAGCGACGGGGCTGGACCCCTTTTCCGTCAAGGGAAAGTATTACAAAAAATACGGAACCAAAAACAAGCCTGCGGATTGCAAGCTTGCTTTGAAGATCAAAGTTAAAGTAGGCGACGCCTGATTATTCCAAGTTCAACTTTTTAAAGAAATCGGGTTTGCCTCGCTTGGCGATCCACCTTTCCAAAAAGATAAACAGCACGAAGATCCCCGCGCCGCACCCGCTGAGCCCCAGCAGGATGTAGAACATCTTCATCGTAAGTTCAGTGATCTTCATCATGTTGAAGGTCCAGGGGAAGAAGAACCACCCGATCAGGTATACCGCAAGCATCGAGAAGAAAATGACAGCGTGCTTGACGTCCATCGGCAAACAAGCGCGGAACAGCACCATAAAGGTTGCGACAGCCACCATCAACAGCGAAAGCATATCCGCTTCCTCGATGGTGAGGGAAAGCGGCCGCATCATGATCTGTATCGCCACGATACCCACAACCACGGTAAGCGCTCCCGGGACCGCTCGCCGGAGAGCGTTGTATAAAAAGCTTCCTTCCGCCCGTTCGTGGTTGGGTTCAAGCGCCAACAGGAAGGAGGGAAGGCCCGTTGCCGCCACGCCGACGAGCGTCAAGTGCGAGGGCTCGAAGGGGTAACTTCCGATAAAGAGGAAGATAATGGCAAGCAAGGTTGCGTAAATGGTCTTTACGAGGTACAAGGAGGAGGAGCGTTGCAAATTGTTGATGGAGCGCCGCCCTTCCGCCACGACGAACGGCATCGAAGCGAAGTTGTTGTCCATCAAAACCAAGGACGCCACGCTCTTGGCGACGTCGCTGCCCGACGCCATCGCCACGCTGCAATCCGCTTCCTTGAGGGCAAGGATGTCGTTGACGCCGTCCCCCGTCATGGCAACGGTGTGCCCTTGCTTTTTCAACGCTTTGACCAAGCGAAGCTTTTGCTCCGGCGTGACTCTGCCGAAAATTTTGTACTTTTTAACCAGCGAAGAGTAATTGGGTTTGTCGCCCCAAGTGGCGGCGTCGGTGTACTTATCCGCATCCGCAAGCCCCACCTTGGCGGCAATTGCCGCGACGGTGACGGGATTATCGCCCGAAATTATGCGGATATCCACCCCTTCCTTGGCAAAGAAACGCAAGGTCTCTTCCGCTTCATCGCGGATCTTATCTTCTATCAGCAAAAAGCCGAGGATCTTTTGCCCGGTCAAGCCGCCGTTGATCTTATCAGCCTTTGCTACGCAAAGCACGCGTTGCCCCTTCTTTTGGTACTCCGCGCATTTTTTGGCGTACTTGGGCGCAAGGTCGGGCGCCACGAATTCCGTCGCGCCCATCACGAAGGCGCACGTCTCCGTGTTTACACCGCTCCACTTGCGGTCGGACGAGAAGGAAAACGGTTCGCCCTCTTCGGAGGTTTCCACTTCTTTTACGAATTCCGAAACCGCCAGATAGGTGGGGTTGTTGTCCTTGACGCAAGCGACGATGCGGGCAAGAGCGTTTTTGACTTCCTCCTCCGTACCTTCCTCGGGGACGAGGCCGGCGACCACCATCGACCCTTCGGTGATGGTGCCCGTCTTATCCAAACAAAGCACGTCCACGCGAGCGAGGGTTTCGATGCTGTAAAGATCCTGCGATAAGGTATTATGCTGCGAAAGACGCACCACGCCCACGGCAAACACCGTGGTAGACAGCGCAATGAGCCCCTGCGGGATCATCGCCACCACGCTACCCGCCATTTTCAAAACCGCCTCGTCCGCCGTGTCGTGCAAAACGAGGTACTGCTTAAAGAAGATGGCAAGCCCCAAGGGGAGCACGATGATGCTCATCAAACGAATGATGGCGCGAAGCGCCTTTAAGATTTGCGAATTGGGTTTTTTGATATACCGCGCGCCGGAAGCGATCTTATCCGCGTAGTTTTGCGAGCCTACGTGCACAACGCGCGCCGAACATTTGCCGCTGACGACGAAGCTGCCGCTCTTTAAGTCCTCCCCCTCCCTCTTCAAGATGGGGTCGGATTCCCCGGTGATCATACTTTCGTTGACTTCCACGCTGCCGCCCACGACCACCGAATCGGCGCAGATCTGCCTACCCGATTCCAGGATCATCACGTCGTCCACCACCAAGCCTTCCACGGGGATCAACTTTTCTTCCGCGTCACGCAAAACGGTGACTTTGGGGGCGGAGATCAAGGAGAGTTTCTCAATGGTCCTCTTGGCGCGCAGCTCTTGGAAAATGCCCACGAAGAGGTTGAAGAAGACGATGCCCATAAACAGCACGTCGTTCCACTTTTTGCCGTCGCTCATCACGAGGATCAGGACGGCGAGCAAGATGTTTACGCCGTTAAAGAGCGTGAAAAGATTATCGCGCACGATCTTCCAAACGCTTTTGGTTTGCAATTTCGTTTTGCCGTTTACCTTCCCCGCCGCAACGCGTTTTGCCACCTCTTCCGAAGTGAGCCAAAGGGAAGTTTGTTCGGCTTTCATCTCTCCCGCTCCGTTCATTTACTTGCGCAAGCTCCTTTGCCTGTTATATTCGTACATACCGATGCCCGCCGCTACCGATACGTTCATCGACGAGATCTCCCCCGTCATAGGGATGCGGACGCTGCCGTCCGAAAGTTTTTTGGTCAAAGCGGAGACTCCGCTCCCTTCCGCGCCGAGAACGAGCGCCACGTCGCCGGAGAGGTCGGCTTCCGCCATATCCACCCCGTCCATATCCATCGCGTACACCTTGAAGAAGCGGTCTTTGAGGTCACGGATGACGTCGTTGACGTTGGTAACGCGCGCGACTTTTACGTACTCCGCCGCGCCGCAAGCGGTTTTGATGACGGTGTCGTTGACTGCGACGGCTCTATGCTTGCCGATCACAACCCCCGCCGCGCCAAGGCATTCCGCGCTACGCAAGATGCTGCCGAGGTTGTGCGGGTCCTCCACGCCGTCCAAAATCACCACGAGGCGGCTGTCTTCCGGCCCCGCGAGGATCTCTTCCATATCGCTGTAGGTAAATTCCGTCGTATAAGCCACGACGCCTTGATGCTTGCCGCTGGGGGAAAGCTTATCCAAATTTTCCCTGCTGCAAAAAACGGCTTTGGCGCCGTGTTCCTTGGCTTGCATGGCAAGAAACTCCGCCTGCTTGTCGCCCTTTTGCACGCAGATCTTATCGATCGTGCGGCCTGCCTTT
>JAGAAA010000092.1 GCA_017615495.1 Clostridia bacterium | reverse complement strand
CTTGCCCTTGATGAGTTCGGTAGCCATTGAACTGGACGCGATGGCGGAGCCGCACCCGAAGGTTTCAAACTTGACGTCCTCGATGATGCCTTCCGTGATCTTCAAGTAGATCTTCATGATATCGCCGCACTTGGCGTTGCCCACTTCGCCAACGCCGTTTGCGTCCTCAATGACGCCCACGTTGCGGGGGTTGCGGAAATGGTCCATTACTTTTTCACTATATAATGCCATAGTATTTTCTCCTTATTATATTAAAAACGGTTTGAGTCCATTCACTTTGTCACGCCAGATGGGGGACATGTTGCGCAATCTTTCCACCACTTGCGGGATGGCCTTTAAGGCGTAATCCACTTCCTCCTCGGTGGTATATTCCGATAAGGTCAGGCGCAGCGACCCGTGCGCGATCTCGTGCGGATGCCCGATGGCTAAGAGAACGTGGCTGGGGTCCAGCGAGCCCGACGTGCAGGCGGAGCCGGAGGACGCCTCCACACCGAATTCATCCAGCAACAGGAGCAGGCTTTCGCCCTCGATGCCCTCAAAGCAAAAATGCACGTTGCCGGGAAGGCGGTTTACCTTGTCGCCGTTCAAAACGGAATGCGGAATGACGGAAAGCCCCTTGACGAGCTTATCGCGAAGCGCCGATACCTTCTTCACGTTTTCTGTCAGGTTGTCGGTGGCTTCTTTGAGCGCGGCGGCAAGACCCACGGCGCCCGCAACGTTCTCCGTACCGGCGCGTTTGCCCTTTTCCTGCGCGCCGCCCTCGATCAGGTTGGTGAGCAGGGTGCCCTTTTTGGCGTACAGCACGCCCACCCCCTTGGGACCGTGGAACTTGTGCGCGGAGAGGGAAAGCATATCGACGTTCATCACGGCGACGTTCATCGGCAGGTGCCCGACCGCTTGCACCGCGTCGGTGTGGAACAAAACCTTTCTTTCACGACAGACGGCGCCTATTTCCGCAATCGGAAGCACCGAGCCGATCTCATTGTTGGCGGTCATGGTGGTCACCAAACAAGTGTCCTCACGGATGGCTTCCGCAACTTGCTCCGCGGTGACGTTGCCCTCCTTGCCTACGGAAAGGTAGGTGACTTCAAAGCCCTGCTTTTCCAGCTTGCTCAAAGTGTGCAATACGGCGTGATGTTCAAAGGCTGTGGTGATGATGTGCTTCTTGCCCTTGCGCGCGCCGATGACGCTTGCGGAAAGGATGGCTTGGTTGTCCGCTTCGCTTCCGCCCGAGGTGAAGTAGATCTCGCCGGGAGCAGCGCCCAAACAGCGGGCTACGCTTTCGCGCGCGGCCTCCAAAACTTCCTTTGCTCTTTGCCCCATCGAGTGAAGGCTGGAAGGATTGCCGTACACTTCGCCAAAATACGGAAGCATCGCGTCAATGGCGGTCTTGCTCATTTTTGTGGTGGACGCATTGTCCAAATATACCTGCATAACAGTACCTCTTTTGAAAACTGGCACAATTATAGCACGACCAACCTACCTTGTCAATAGGTTAATAGGGGGTGAGAAAAAGTTTTTACAAAAAAACCGCCGACTTTTCATCGGCGGCTGTAAAGTTCTCGTTTTAACTGATCTTGCACTTAACGATCGCTTCGGTGACGTTGGTCAGCACGAGGTCACCGTTTTGGTTGCGCACTTCAAACGAGACTTCCGCCACGCCGTTTTTGGGGCTTCGGCGGACGAGGCTCGTGATGATTGCCTTGCCGGTAAGCACGTCGCCGGCAAACACCGGCTTCATCCATTCGATCTTGGTGGACTTGCCCGCAAGCAATTCCTCCCCAAAGAAATCTACTTCAAGGTACTTTGCCCACACCACCATAAAGGACATCACGCCCGGCGCGAGCAACTTGCCGAAGAAGGTACTTTTGGCATATTCCTCGTCGGTGTGCAACGGAACGTTGTCGTATTCTTTGGCAAACGCCAACATCTTTTGTTTATCTATCACGGCGGGCTCAAGTTCCACCGACATGCCAAGTTTCAGTTCGTCAAAATACATACCGTTCAGTCCCTTTTCGTTATTCCGCAACGCGCCGTCCGGCGCAATTTACTTATCTATACACCTTGTCCGGGTGCTTTTTGTAGTACGCCTTTTTATCCGCGTACATCCGCTGGTCAGCAAGGTGCATCGCCTTCAGAATGCCGTTCCCTTCCGTTACGACGGCAGTTCCGACGGCAAAGTGCAAATGCTCCTCTTTTTCCGCCCTGTCGTACAGCAACTTTACGCGTTCCTTCACTTCATTTTCCGGCATCCCCGGCGCAAACACGACGAATTCATCGCCGCCCGCGCGGAAGACGTCTTCCTCCGGGAAGGTGGTTTTGAGAATGGCAGCCGCAGTCTTTAACACTTCGTCGCCCGCCTTGTGACCTTTGGTGTCATTCACCCACTTCAAGCCGTTGAGGTCCGCAAAGATCACGGAATAAGGCATTTTCAGTTGCATCTTACCCGCCACGACGTCGCCAACGACGGTATTCATCATATTACGATTTTTTACCCCCGTCAACATATCCGTCGAACTTAACAATTCCAGTTTTTTAAGAAGTTGGAAATTGGCTATCTCGGACGCGATAAAGAAGGTTGCAAGCTCAAGTATTTCCTTGATCTTGACCGCGTTTTCAACGTTGAAGTCGGTTGCCCAAATATACCCTAAGGATTCGTTGTTATAATTGAGCGGAAACAACACGATGCTCTTCACGCCCGACGACGTAAGCGAAGCGTGCCAAACGGGGTTGACTGAGCCCAGCCAATCCATATCTTGGCGGTCCTTTATGATTACGCAAGTGCTATCCATAAGCGTATGCTTCCAAGTTAACGTCATTCCGTAGGTGTTTTCATCCAGATAGTTTTCAAACGGGACCAGTTTGCATCCGGGCTTAAAAGCATCCCCAAGCAACTCGCATCTTTTGGTTTGTTCGTTAACGAGCAAAATGCCGCAGTCTTCCGAATCGCAAATTCGGCGGATATCCTCGGTCACCTCACGGAATTTTTCGTGAAAATCCCCCGCATCCCTGAGTTTCAAGCAGGTTTTAAGCACGGCGGAAGCGGTATCGGCGGAAAGGCTTGTCCTCTGCTCGGAATCCGGGAAAGGGGTAACGTCATAAGAATAAACGCAATACCCGACGTTTTTCTTGTCCGATACGAGCGGGAGCAAGATCATATTGAGCCAAAGATCCATTTGGGGAAGGCTCACGTAAGAATGCAACGGCTGCCCCTGAATGGCGGAGCGATAGCAAAAGTCTTCAAAATTTTTGTTTTGCGGAAAATAAAAAGTATACGGCGAGCCGGGGATAAAGGGGCGTTGCAAGGTGTTTTGCATCTCGTCATAGTGCGCCTTGTTGCCCTCTACGATGCAGATGTTGCCGTAACTTCCGTCGGGAAAAACTTCCACCGACATAATGCAAGTTTTGCTATTATATGCGGAAAGCAGCGTGTCAAAATTCATAACGTTCCTCCCAAAGGTGATCCGCCTCCCTTTATGACGGAAAAATTATGGATACTATAGCGCCCTTTTTATATTATACAATAAATGTCAATAGTTGACGTAAAAAAATGACAAAACTTATTCCGTTAATGCTTTTACGTCGGCGGGAGTTGCGGCAAGGTAGGTTGCGCCGGCGGCGGTGAGTTCCGCCCTGCCCCCGTAGCCGTACAAAACGCCGATACTATCAAGCCCCACCTCGTTTGCGGCAAGGACGTCGTGTTCGCGGTCACCCACCATCACGGCTTTTGTGAGGTCGGTCACTCCGCAGCTTTCCAGCGCGTAACGTATCACGTCCACCTTGCGCGGGCGGATGATGTCGTCCGCGGTGGCAATGAAGTCAAAATACTTTTTTAAGCCGAAGTGATCCAAAACGATGTTTGCCGCGCGCGTGCCTTTGGAAGTGGCAACGATGAGCGTTTTTCCCGCGGCGTTTAAGTCCGCAAGAAGTTGCTCAACGCCGGGGTAAACCCTGTTTTCAAGGGCGCCGCCCATCTCATTGTAGTACTCCCTAAACATTTCCACGGCTTTTTCCGCCTGCTCGGGCGGGTACCCGAGGTGCTTGCCAAAGGAGACGATCAAGGGCGGGCCCACAAACTTCCTAAGCTCGCTTTCATCGGGGACTTCTCTCCCCATCTTTTTGATCACGTAAGAAAAACCGTTGATGACGCCCAAAACGGAATCGGTCAACGTGCCGTCCAAGTCAAAAAGGATATATTCGTAAGATTTTGTCATAGAGTTTCCTTGCTTTGACACGCCCGCAAACTGCCAAAATTACTAGCTGATATACTTCGCATCAAGCGACATATCGTCTTTGATATAAACGTGGTAAAGGAATTCGTCGTTGGACTCAACGTAAAAACTGAATTCCGGTTTATCACTTGAATAGTCAAAGTATGCGCCTGATACTTTTGTCGGAACAAAACCGTCCAAACCGGTATCTCGGTCTATTGCATTGATTATTTCTTCACGAGACCCGTTTATGAATTCCATAATCTTGATGATCTCGTCCGTTTTTTCTCTTAACGCGTCGCTGAAGTTTTTTCCCTTCACCCCGATATGCCAAAAATCCATCGTACTATCCCAAACGTGGATGCACACGTCGTACATATACCTATAACGTTTGAAGGTCATCTTTTTCGATTCGCCCTTGATGATAGCCGTAGCATCATACGAAGCACCACCTTCTCCGCGGATCTTTCCAGCGCAAATGTCTTCAATCACCTTCGTAACTTCTTCACTAATAACGCTCATATTTTCCCTCCTAAGTTTAAGTATGAATGTTTATTTTCAATCGCAGTTTCTGGCGATTGTTTTCTTTCTCGTTTTATTTCAACAAAAATTGAAACAGGAAATACGCTCCGAGTCCGATAATGGCAACGGCATAAATCAGTATAAAGATGCGAGGAATTCTCTTTTCGCTTTGAGTAAAAGAAACATATTTCTTGTTATTCAATTTATCACTCATAACCTGCCATTCCACATCGTAAAGGATGACAGGCAATTGTTGCTCTATCAAAGTGATCACTTTCATTTTCGCGGCGTTCAGTCTTCCGTAAGATTCCAAGATCCCAATCCAAGAAAAATCTAAAATCATACCCGTTGCGCACATAAAAATCAGCACATAGAGTTTTGTCGGAAGCCCGATAACGCCCATTAAAACACCGATCAACGCCACAATGGCACTATTAACCGAAATATAAAACGAATTTACCGATTGACGACGAGCGACCAAATCTTCCGAAGATTTTTGAAACATTTTATACTGTTCCAACAATTCTTCTTTATAAGTCAATTTTTCCTCTTGCGTCATTTTTTCGTATTCGCTTGAGAAAACGTTATAGTATCCTTTTGAATAATTCTCGATATGTCTTTTTATTTCCTCGATCGACAATTGTTTTCCTACTGGATTTTCTTGCTTAGTAAATCTGTCTACCGAAGACAAATATTTCGGTATTTTATAATTGCCCAAATTAAGAATATAAATCTGCTTGTTTCTTTTAATTGCTTGTTTAACTTCCCAACCCATGGTTTTGTTCTTTGATTCCCCGTTTGCATCCGAACCGATCACGACCAAAACCACTTGAGCTTGTTTGATTTTATTTCGAGCTTCCACCTTCCAAAAGCAATTTGGAACACCGGATTTTAAAGACAAAACATTTGCAGAACTCTTTTCGTTTGGCGAGCCTTCTTTTTCACACAAAGCCGGTTCTAATTCTTCTTTAACATAGTTGGAATCATTTCCTGAATGAACAATAAAAACATTAACCATAGCCCTTTTCTCCTGTTTTGCCGTTCAAATTAAGAACAAGACGGAATTTGATAATTCCATCAACAACGCTTTTAATATTTTAACATAACTTAAGGGAACAATCAATACGTGCTTTTGCCAAAACACATCCGAAAACAAAATTATTGCTTTTGCAATACACACAACGTTTCCACGTGCGGGGTTTGCGGGAACATATCGTAAAGCGTTACGCCGTCCAAATGGAAAGCGTCCTTCAAAAGCGCGATATCGCGCGTTAAGGTGGCGGGTGAGCAGGAAACGTAAACGATGCGCTCGGGCGGGTTTTTGAGGATGGTGTCTATCACCGTTTTGTCAAGCCCCGCGCGCGGCGGGTCCACGACGAGGACGTAATCCTTTTTATCTTTTACGACG
>JAGAAA010000091.1 GCA_017615495.1 Clostridia bacterium | reverse complement strand
ATACAGCTTATTGTGCTCACATACATGGCGATTGGCAGCGATCATAAACCCAAACGTACCACAAGCAGGATCAAAACATCGCTCTCCTACTTGCGGATCAATTAGTGCGGTCATCACGTCGATCAACGGACGAGGAGTAAAATACTGTCCTGCGCCGGACTTCTTCTCGTTAGCGTTTTTCTCCAATAAGCCTTCGTAAAGATCACCAAGGCCTTCTTCTCTTGCCTCGTACCAGTCAAGCTTATCAATCTCTTTGATGATTTTTTCAAGATTTTTCGGCTCCTCAATACTGGAAGAAGCATTGGCATAGATTTGTGAAACGCGACCGACGGCAGTTTCCCCGAGCTTAGTAAGTAGATCCTTATAGTACTTCTTTAACTCAATCCCCGACTTGTTTGTCAAATTATCCCAACGATACTCCTCAGGGATGTCTGTTTCCGCGCCGGTTTCCTTTGCCATTTTCAAAAACAGGATATACGTCAACTCGGTAACGTATTGATGATATGTGATGCCGTCATCTCTTAAGATGTTGCAAAGATTCCAAAGTTTTTGAACTATTTCCAATGTGCTCATTATGCCGCTACTCCTTCAAAGATATAAGTATTTAATTGTCGAATAATTTCCGCCAAATGCCCTGCAAATTTTTTATCAAATCGATCAAAACCTCCATCCATTTGGAAGACGGGGGCGTCAAAAGTTTCTCTGTTAAGGACACTTTCGTGAAGCATATACGTCTTAATCTTCTCCAACCAATCAAGCTGCATCTTGTTGAATTGATTTTCGGAGACCAGCTTATCAAATGCGCGCTTAATTCGATCTTCATGGTTGAAGATAGGGGTTTTTAATACAACACGGCGGATATGCGCGATGATATCTTCCGCAATGGTTTGATTCGTGACCGCGCTTGCCGCTTGGTTCAGGCAACTCTCGGTATAATTCTCCTTATCAAGCAAAAGTTTCAACTCTTTCAATTGCGCACGAGTAAGATCACTGGGTTTGGTGCAAATGATACGAATTGCCTCAACTTTCTCTTTGTTCTCGTTTATATATTTTACGAACGATTCCAAATAATCCTCCGGCTTTTCCGTTTCACCATAACCACGCGTTGTTTCAAACAAGGTATCTTCTTTTTCGGAATAGTAATACCCTTTCTTTTTCCCTTTCAATCCAGATACCCACGTCAAAAAATCTTTGTCTTTCCTGCATTTTTCAATAAAGGCATCTTCGGTATATGATTTCAACTCTTTGGCATATTCTTTAAGCGACTTGCCATTCAGCCGTTCTTCAACTTCATATTTTTGCTCATCGGTTAAACCGTTATTTTTCCGTTGCAATTTGGCGATAATCCGGTCTTTTATCCGCTGTTTGCTTGTTTCGCTTGGACGGAAAAGGTCTTCCAAAAGCTCCGCCATTGTTTTGCTGACGGTTACGGACTTCATCCCAGAAGTCACATCCAGATCATCAAAAACCCGAGCTGCATCGAAAATATTAAAATGCGTCTTGCCGATATCGGGGCAAAGACGTGTTGCTCTACCCATCATCTGTTCAAACAAAATACGGCTATTTACCTTGCGCATAAACACTAAATTGCAGATCCGCGGAACATCAATACCCGTTGTCAACAAATCAACTGTCACAGCAATACTGGGACATTGATCATTCTTATATTGCTTAATCACTTGCAATATCTTCTTTTTGTTCCCGCCTGCAGTTTTGCCTGTGATCTTCATAATGGCATCATTGGACACCCCAAACGGCTTATATATCTCACGAAGAGTATCAACGATGCGATCCGCATGTTCATCACTTACCGCAAAGATTAAAGTCTTTTCTTTTCCTTCGGGATCCAACTTTGATGCGATTGCTTCCAAAACTTTTCGCGTATTATCCGGCAAGATGATTTTGCGGTTGAACTCCGATACATCAAAATTCATCTCATCTTCTAAAACCGCACCATTTAGAAGCTCATTTGTATTGGGATCGTATACCGCCATGCTTTCTCCTCTGTGGAAATTGGCTTGGTTCTGTATAAAATCGGTGTTGATGATATACGGCGGATCATGATCTACGAGCCATCCATCTATGACGGCTTCGCGATAACGGTAAGTAAAAACGGGGGACCCAAATATTTCCGTAGTGTGCAAAGCAGGCGTCGCTGTCAACGCAACTTTTACCGCATCAAAATATTCAATGACCTGCTTGTATTTGCTCATGTAGTCATTTTGATCGTCGTATAATACTTCTTCTTCCGTCATTTCACGATCAAGAATGTAGCCGCGATGCGCTTCGTCTACAATAATCAAATCAAATGCACCGGGCATCAGGTCAGGAGTTTCTGCCAAAATCGTCCGTCTTAACAAACCTTGCACTGTGCAAACGCTGACTTTCGTCTCCAGATTAATATCGTTATCATCAATGTCTTTTAATTCGTAGATTTGGTCCAAGGTCATCAACTCTTTAAGTTTAACATCCTTGAAAGTATCCATCGCCTGTTCGCCAAGCGACACCCGATCGACAAGAAACAAAATGCGTTTAAATCGCTTTGATTCCAGCATTTTATAGATAAGACCCAAAATCGTCCTTGTTTTGCCGGTACCTGTCGCCATTGCAAGCAAAACAGTCGGAGCCCCTTTGATGATTGCTTCCGTTGCCTTGTTAATTGCTTTGATTTGATAATCTCTAAGCGCAAGCCCCGTTTTGTCTGTCATATACGAATCGTCTGAAACGGCAAGCGCTTTATTTGCCGCATCGACATCTTGTTCAAGCTTTTCTTTCAGATCATCGGGACTGAAAAAATTCCGCAACGGATAAGATTGATTGGTCGGTTTGCGTGCATCTAAAAACCACACGCCTGATTTTGTGCGCATTTGCTCTATGTAAGCACGCCCATTGGATGCAAACAAGAAGGGCACTTTGTATCCATTCCAATTCCCGATTACATATTTTTCATCTTCTGGTCGAATATTTAACGCATAATCTTTTACCTGCACATCAATTGTCGCGGCAACATCTTCCGTCCATTTCTTCGCATCTAATATCGCGACCAATTGTTCGCCAATAAAAAAGGCATAATCGGCATAACCGGTTTTTACATATGCAGAATTTGTCGGCCACTCGCTAATGACTAAATACTTTCCTTTAACGGGGCGCGTTCCTTTGCTATACCGCAGATATTGCGTATCGACTTCCCAGCCGGCTTTGCGCAACTGCTCATCAATTAAACAGCGTGTTTGCGCTTCTGACCAAGTCAACATGGAAGAAACTGTTTCGGCGCGTTTGGCACGCTCTTTTTGCGTATTTGCAGATGCCTCGGTTGTTATTTGTTGCAATTGTTTGGAAAGCTCCGCAATTTTTTGCTCTTGACTTGCTATTATCTTTTGCAAATCTTCCGTGTGAGTTTCTTCAGGCATGACAAACGTCGGCGAAACAAAACTCCAATCCCCATAGGTTTTCATAAACCAAATCGACAGATTGAAAGTCATTGACAAGAGTGTCTTTGCTTCATCGAGAGAGTCTTCGCCCGTATGCACTGCAGAATTGCGCTTTATACGAAGCAGATACAAAGTATCATCGATATCTTTCGGTAATAGTCCCGCGCGTTTTAACAAACGAATCCTTGCCGCGTGGGTATTGTCCTCAACAGGCTCTGCGATATGCTCAAAAACCATTATTTCCTGAACCAAGCGCTCGGCAAACATCCCGAGTTTATAAACACAGGCATTGGCATCGGAAAACAAATAGCTTTCCGCTGTTGCGCCAATTTGCGCCAAGGCAGGCCAATATTTCTCTAAAAAATCAAAATTAGATTTCATTATTGGTCCTCCTTTTCTTTAAAGGTTCGTACGTACAGGTTTTACTACTCATCCTTAACATTATAGCATGTCAAACGCGATGTTTCTAGTCCCTAAATATCTATTAGATTATTTTTTATAATACATTTGATTCTTACTTGTCGGCTTGTCGGGGATGGTCATTTCTACAAGTCCGGCTTCCAAAGCAGGGATCAGATAGTTTTTGCGAAAACCAACGCGGGATTTTAAGCGAAGGCGATCCATCAGCATCTGCGCGGATTGGGGATATGTTTCCATCACATGCATCAGCTTGTTGATCTGGATGCTGATATGACTCGCGTGATCCGCCGAATCCTTCAAAATCCCTTTGATTGCTTCGCCGATGGCATCAAGCATAAAGAGGATGAATGCGTTTGATTTTGCTTCGCTTGTCGCCTGCGCGATGGCGGTATAGTATTCCTCTTGACGATCCTTGATCACGCTCTCGATGGGAATATACTTGAAGATCGGCTTCCACGTCGCAAGAAGCGCGGTTTGCCACAACCTGCCCATTCTGCCATTTCCATCGCGGAAGGGGTGGATAAATTCAAATTCATAATGGAACACGCTGGATTTGATCAGCATTTGCACGTCCGCATTCTTGATCCAATCAAAAAGTTGCCCCATCAGTTCGTGCACCAACTTGTATGACGGCGCCGTATGGATGACGTTTCCCTTCTCGCCAAAGACACCGACGTTCCCCGTGCGGATGCGTCCGGCTTCGTCCACAAGCCCGCCCATCATTACGCCGTGAACCTTTAAAAGATCCTCTATGCGGAAAGGATTAACCTCATCAATCAACTTATACGCTTCAATAGCGATTTTAACAGCGAGAATGTCATCCGCGGGACCCAACACGCGCTTACCTTCCACGATGTCAGTAACCTGACCGATGGAAAGGGTGTTGTTTTCGATGGCAAGAGAGGAATGGATGCTTTTTACTCGCGATACTCTGCGAAGCCGCGGGAAGCGTTCCATTTCATTGATGCCGGATAATTTCCCGAGATCCTCCATGATCTCGAAGCATTTCTCCAGCATCTCATTCGTAATGTCAAAGGGAGGAATATAGTTCTCCATATAGTAGCTCCTTGTGAAACTGTTATTATTATATCACAACCTGTTTCTTTTCGCAATATCTTATATATTATTCCCTATACTATTCCCATTTTTTCATGTGATTTTGCTGGTAATTAAAAAAGCGGGGCGTGCGCCCAGCTTTTATTTTGGGTCAAGTGTCGAAGGATCAGCCCACGAAGTTGGGTACGACCTTGGCGTTGGTGTAGATCACGTAATTGGAGACCCTCGTGGAGGGAATTTCCCCTTGTGCGTTGTAGAGCACCGTTTCCACCACCAAACGGTAGTTGGCGTAAGCGAGCCCTGCCGATTCAAGGGCGCTGCCCGTCTTGACCGAAACGTGCAAAACGGGGAGCGTGATCTCCGCGCCGTTGTCCACCAAATTGGCGCTGTTTGCGGCGATGGTGTGCGTATACTCCGTACCGTTGTCGACGGGCGGATTCGTCTCGCCCTCAAACGTTACCGTAAAGTAATCCGAAACGTCGAGCAGCGAGCCGCTGTACGTGCCGTCGTTGTCTTTTTGCAACAGTTTGACCGAGATGGAAACGCTTTGATACCCGGTGATCTGCTCTTCCACCGCCGTAGCGTCGATAACGGCAAGAAGGTCAAACTCCGCCGTCGTGGCGTTGCCTACGTTCAAAGCGTTGATGCCGAGGGCGGTAAAGTTGCCCACCCTATCGCCAAGCGGGTTGAGGTCAAGCACCGCAACAAGCGGATCGGCCTCGGAATAATACGAGACCGGCGGCGTTTCCTCAACGGCAATGGTGTTTTTGCTATACGTGGTGCCCTGCGATGAGAACGCAACGTTGGACGACGCGGAAAGCGTAACGCCGCTATCCGGCGAGCCGATACCACGGCCCGGGAACTGCGCGGGGATGGCAGTTGCGCCGTAAGTGAGGGTCACCGTGGCGTTGATCTCGAATTTGTTTTCGCTGGCAAACTTATCGCTGATATCGCCGGTGACGAATTCAACGTAGTTTTGCGTCAAGCGAACGTTTGCGGCAGAGTACGCATCCGTGCTGACGTCCGCCATACCGTTGAGCACGTAGTCGATGGCGTACTCGCCCGAGGCGGTGGGGTTGCCGATGATGGCGCGCAATATCTCCAAGCCTTCCTTACGGGTTAAGTACAAAAGGAAGCTTTGGTAAACTTCCGTCGCACCGATCAACCCTCGAACGCTCGCTTTGATATCCGAGTCGAGCTCATCGCTGAGACCAAGCACGCTACGGAGCGAAACGATAAGCTCGTTGTTTTCTGCCGTCATGACCTGCGAGCCCAAAAGCGAATCGCCGCTGATGGAAAGATCGTCATGGTAGAAGATCTTGCCCATAACAAGGTGGACCATCGTGTGCGCGCCGGTATCGAGGATCTTGGAGGGGTGCTCCACATCGCCAAAGGAAGAAGGTGTGGTGATCAGGAAGTAATGGAACAACGCGTCGTTGAGGGCGTTGGACTTTGTATAGACGGAAAGGTAATACCGTTCGGAGATCTCGGCTCCGGAGGCGGTGACCGTGTACTTTTGGACGGTGCCGTCCGCAAGTTCCTGATCGGTTGCCAAGCGATAGCCCTGCCCCGCCACGACGACGCTTGCATCGTTTGCGCTGCATTGCACCAGTTTATCCGCTCCGCCGCCGTTTTGCGTGACGGAAAGGGTCATCAAATCCCCAAGGGAAACCGGCGAGAAGGCGTCTCCGCCAAAGACACCCGCCGCGCTCATCGTTTCACGGAAGGCGGAAAGATTGAGGGTGTTACCGCTGAACGCGGTGCCTATTGTGGCGTAATAGGGCTTACCTCCTCGGTTTTTATCCACCAAAACGAGCAAAGCGTCCGTCGGGAAGTTTTGCAAAATGTTGTTGGTGTTAGCCTTATAGAAGAGCAGGTTCTTTGCGTAGTTACGGTTGACGTCCTCACCCAAGTTGATGGCGGTGGTCCATTCCGCAACCGTTCTGGAATAGGTATAACGGAAGAACAGCGTGACCGGTGTGCCGACGTTTTCGATGAGCGCCTCGCCGAACTTATCGGTATAATGGCTCTCTAAGTAGTTTGTGCCGCTCTGCACCGCCACGTCAAAAGAGTACGAAAGCACCTTTTTGACGAAGACCGGCACGTAAACGTGATACGCCACAGTCGCGCCGTCCGCCGGATCGAAGAAGCGCAAGTCGATCAAAGAGAATTGCGTCTTGCCGCTATCAAACGCCGAGTTGGTGATATAGAATTCCCCCTCCGCGCGTTTTAAGCTCGAACCCGTTGCGTGCGGCGTAAAGACGCCGTTTTCATAAGTGACGTTATAAATGACCACCGAATAAACGCTAGCGGAATCCGTGCCGAAATCGTGGATCGTATTGGTCAAAAGACGCAGATAACTGTTGATCATCTTGTGCGAGTTGGCGCGCGTGGTATCATCCGCAATGATGACGGGGAAATCGGTACCGAGGTAACCGGAAACTTCGGTCGAGAACATGGAAAGCTTGCCGATAAAGCCGGAGAACGCTTGCAAGTTATTGTCCCCGGAAGATCCGCTGTAATAACTCCCCGACGCGTAACTATAGCGGCCGGAAGCATCCGAAAGGATGTTGCGGATGGGAAGCGCGCTGTCCGTCGCAGCAACGCCGTCGCCCGTCAAAAGCAACCCGCCGATGTTCAACGCGGGGTTGACCGTAATGTAAGGATACGCCGCGCTGACGCTCGTAAAGTTATCCGCCGCAGTGGTGCCATCCTCCACGTTGGGGAGAGTGGAGCCCGCCGTTGACGCGTTGAAGTTTGCGAAGACGAGGTACCCCGTGCCGTAACCGGTGCCGGAGCCGTACGAGTCGCCATCGCTGTCGCAATTGCCGACGTGCTTACCGCAGTAATTGTCGTTTTGTACCGCAACGCCCGCCATCTTGATGGGGGACAATACGGCGTTGTTGCCTACGATATCGCCGATGCGGCGGTTGTTGCTTGCTGTATTCTTATCCGTTACGCCGGCGTCCTTGTGCGTGATGGAACTGTTTTTGACGAGGATGTTGTATCCGCTGAACTTATACTTGTTGCTGGTGCTTCTGGTACCCTCCACGCCGTCCGTCGCCGTATCGATGACGCCGATCAAGCCGCCGGTACCGCACTTGTACTTGAGCGGATATGTTTCGGTGTCGTCCGCGTAATTCGTTTTGATCTCGCAGTTTAAAACGGTCAGGTTGTTGTATTCACAAATGTAGTTGTTGCCATTGTTTACCGCCCTGTTGTCGCCTTGCGCGTAACCGACAACGCCGCCTGCGCCCGCCCCTACCGCAGCGGTGGTGGTAGACTGGACGACGTAATCCTTGGTAACGAAGTCAAGGAGCTGGAAGTACAAAGTATCACGACCGATTGCCCAGGCAACCGCGCCACCCGCGTACCTCGTGCCGGAAATGGACGCCGCTTTCGCCGAACCGTCGGCGGAGCATTTTTCAATGTACAAATAATACTTTTGCGTGACCTTTCCCACGAAGCCGCCCGCAATGTTTGCGCTGACGTTCACCCCTTCGATCTCACTGTTTGTGATCTTAATCCACACGTTGTGCGCCGAGCCGATAAAGCCGCCCGCGTAATTGTTTTTGGTGCCGCTGTTGTTTCGGACCGAGATCGTGGCCGCGTAAGTTCCCTTAACCACGTTGATGTTGTTGATAAACAGACGCCTTACCGCGATAGGCGCCTCCGGCGAAAGCGTAGGCTTTTCCACACCGTCGCCATCCGCAGCCCAACAAGTGCCGATCAACCCGCCGACGCCGGTGTTGAGGTTTGCGTAATACTTTAAGCCGCTTTCATCGGGATTGCTGTTTTTGGAGGCGATATCCCTGACGATAAGGTCGGTGCCGCCCGTAACGCCTTCCACTTCCACCCCGGCGCGGAAGATCCTGCCGATGAGTCCGCCCGCCTGCAAGCCGCCGACGACGCTTACGTACCCGGCGTTTGTGACCGCCGCATTGTCGTAGACGATCTTGGAAACAAGCGCGCTTTTGTTCGGTTGGAAAGTAAAGCCGACCATGCCGCCCGCCGTTTTGGCGCCCTCTACGCAGAAGTCGTTGAAGGTAACGTTTTTGATATAGAACTGACTTCCCACAAACCCGGCGATACCACCGACGGACAAAAGCGTCCTGCGCAACGTGGCATCCTCGGTGTTGCCGCTTGAAATGTTTCCGGTTTCCGTTCTGTCTTTGTCGTTTACGTAGTTTGCAAAATTATATTTTGCCTGCACGCCGGCGATGGTATAAACGTCGTAGAAGACCGAGCCGGCAAGCGTCAAATACTGCACCGAATTGGTGGCGCTCGGGCCGTTCATCTTCAAATAGTTGAAAAGACCAAAGCCCGCCGTGCTCTTTTCCGACCCGGCGTCAGCGATCGCAATATACGCCGAAACGCTCTTGTGGTTGTATTCACGGAAGTTCATATGCAGCGTGACGGTGTAAGAGGTTTGCGTTTCGCCGATCCTGCCCGTCATAGAGGCAATGCCGAGAGAGACGTATTTGCTGTTCGTATCGTCCTTATAATAAATGCTGCCGATGCCGCGGAAGCCCTGCGCTACGTTGCAATCGCCCGTGACGGTGACCCGCGTATTCTCAAGCGAACTGATGCAACGCGCCAGATAAGCGCTGCCTGACTTTGTGGTATAAGCGCGGATGATATAAGGGATCTTGGCGCCGTCCGCAGTATAAGCGTCGTACACGGCGTAATCGGTGTAATCGGCGTTGGATTGGAAGCCCTCGACGCCCACCGCGCCGTAAGTCGCGCCCGCGCGCGCCGTGGTGTGGGCACGATAAGCGGACCAGAATGCGGTAAGCCCTTCATAATCGTTGACGTTGCTTGCGTGATAGGACGCCGACGCCGCGCCGGAATTTACGATCGCGCCCAAAACGTACATCGCCTGCCCGTCGGGGACGGTCACGCTGAAATAAGAATCACTTTCGTACGTGACGCCAAGCTTCCCCGCCGACAAAGAGAGGTCTGAGATCGTGTAGTTCTTTTCACCGTTTTTCAATGTAGCGGCGCTTTCCGTCGCGTGGTAAACTTCGGTCTCATTGAAGGCATAGCCGGCGATCACTCGCCCGATGATGGGGTTAACGTAAAGGTACCCGGCGTGCGCGACCTTGTCGTACGTGGAATCGGTCAAACCGACGTTGGAGCCCGTCATATTGCGGAAGATCAAACCGCCGTTGACGAGGACGCCCACGTAGCCGCCGATGGGGGTCAAGGTGGGATAATACGAAGAATTTGTGGCGGTGACCGAGAAGGTTGCGTTTTCAAAGGTCACTTGTACGTTATCGATGAAGGTATCGCCACCCATGATCTGCGCGATGACGGCGCCGTAAGATTGGATACCGCCGGTATACGCGTAAGGATCGCTCCCCTGCGGCGAGGCAAGTTCAATGACGTTGCTACTGTTGTAATCGACGTCCACGTTGACCGTCAACCCCTTGACCACGCACCCGTTGGAAGAATAGATCAACGGATTCCTCGAATGATTGGTGATGACCGGGTTACCTCTGCCGATAAGCACGCCGCGGAACGCGTATTCCGCCGAAGAGGTCGTCCCCAACGCCTTGTAGTTTGAAGGCAGCGTTATGTCACGAGTGATAACAAAATAAGCGCCGGCAAGGTAACGGCGGACGTTTGCGTTGGTCTGACTGCTTGCGCCGGCATCGGAAGAGGTAAAGTTGCTCGTGCCGAAATTGTACAGGTACTTGCTGTAAGACGTGCCCGTATAATCGTAACTCGTCAAATCGCTCGGCAAGGAAAGTTGCACCGTATTACCCACGTCGTCACCCGCAATGATGCCGGACAAAATGGGGAGCTTGCTATCGTCGTCGATTACGTAAGGATCACCGTATTTGCCGCACCCTGCGATCACGCTGCTGAAGGTAACGTTGACAGAAAGTTCGTGCTTATACTCGCTGAGGTTATACGCAACGTACACGTAGGGACGGAAGCCCGAGGAAAAGTCGTACTCCGTCGCCGACTGGAAATCCGTCGGATGCACGTAATACGCCGAGCCGTAGTACTTCTTTTGTTCGTTTGCGTTTTCGACGGAAGAAGTGATCTCCTTACCGTACGTGACGCCGTGCGGCGCGCTGTACGACGGCGAAGTAGCGGCGGTACGGTCTTCCGTGATCGAGAAGTTGTAACGGCCGGAACTTTCCGCAAAATAGATAAAGGAATTCAAGATCATCGCGCGGCTGAAAATGGTTTTGCCAGTACCGTACGCCGAATCAAAATTGTCTATTGAGGTTGCCGAAGTACGGCTATCGAAGGCGATACCGCCAAAGGTCAAATAGATCGCGCGGGCGGCGGTGTCGCCCACGTCGCCTATCAAGGAAGACGCGGCATAGTACCCATTGGTTTCATAAGAGCCGTAGCCGCTTCCGCTTGCGCCGTTCCACTCAATAATGGAGTTCTTGCCGACCTTGTTGATCAACAACGGCGCATAAGTGGTGTCGCTCGTAATATGATTGTCCCCGTCGGAGACGTAAACGCCGGAGAACGTGATCGCGGAAAGCGTGCAATTGGCCCTGGCGTCATCCGAGCCGCCCAGCGTGCCCGAAACGAGGAACCCGCAGGATGCGTTGGAAAACCACGGAACGTTGCCCTGGATGGTGGCGGTGGAAAGCGTGATGGAACCCACCGCGTCGCGGAAGACGGAAGTGTGCATCAGGTAATGCTGACTGCTGTTCGTTCGCGTGCCGCGCGCGCTGGAAGAATGCAACGTGCCGTCGTCGTAATAATACGCGAAATGCACGGAAGATTCCGTCAAAATGTTGTCAAGTTTGATCGTCGCGTTCGTGAAGGTAACGCTGCCGGAAAAATCAATGGGATAGTAGGAAAGCCCCGTCATATCCAAACTTCCCGTAAAGGAAGCATCCGCGGCAAACCAAGCGGCAAGCGACTCGTGCGCGTACTCTTTGACCGACCAAACCAAGAACTTGTATTTGCCCGTCGAGACGTTTGCGCGCGCGTAAGCAAGGTTGTAATAGTAACGCGTGTTTGCGTTGGCGGCACCCGCCGCCCTGCCGTACGCCGTTTTGTTGAGATAGGTGTTGTAGGCGGAGCCGGACGTGTCGATCACGTTGCCGCTTGTGGTGACCGAGATAATGGAATTGCCGTTTTTGGTCACGTTGGCGCCGGTGGCGACGCTGTGCGCTACGAGTTCGTCAAAGATGGAGAAATCAGGGT
>JAGAAA010000013.1 GCA_017615495.1 Clostridia bacterium | reverse complement strand
GTCGGTGTAAATGTGCACGAGGTAGTTTTGCGTTTTCATGCTGTACTCGTCTTCAAAAAGCGCGGCGGCAAGTTCCTTTCTGTTGGCGACGCCTCCCTTTTTGCTAACGAGATAAGCAAGCATTTCCTTGCTCTTCGCGCGCGGAAATTTGACCGCGACGCCGTCTACGAACACGTCAAAGTCCCCAAACGTCCTAACAAACACGTGCGGCATTTCGGGCGTGACGGGATGGATCAAGTCGTTGAGCTCCCTTTCGATGTCCTCCTTTTCGTACGGCTTGTTTACGTACCCGGAAGCGTGCACACGTATGGCGGCGAGGGTATACTCCGAATAAGCGGTGCAGAAAATAACGTTGAGGGTAAAATGCAACTTTTTGAGTTCTTTGGCGAGGTCAATGCCGTTTATGACCGGCATATTGATATCGAGGAACGCCACGTCGAAAATGGGGTTCTTTTTTGCATACGCAAGAGCTTCGTCGCTGCGATTAAAGGTAAAAATTTCCGCGTTGGGTTGAAGTTCCCTTACGCATTTCGTTAAGTTCTCCAAAGCATGCAATTCGTCATCAACGATCAGTATCCTCATTGTTTTTCCCCTTTTTCTCTGCCTTTGCCGGCTTCTCCGCATCTTCCGAAGGCATCGGCCCTTCATGTTTCTTTTTAGCGGAATACGGGATCTCTATCACAACGTCCGTGCCGTGCCCTATTTCGCTCTCGATAAACATGGTACCCTCCAAATAATAATCCAACCTGTTTCTGACGGCGCGAAGCCCCACCCTATCCGTATTATCCAATTCTTTGACATCAAACCCGACGCCGTCGTCGCTGACGACGATAACGTGATTGTTTCTTTCCAATCGGGTTTGCACGATGACGAGGCCGGAATCGTAACGGACGAGGATGCCGTGCTTAATGGCGTTTTCCACCAAAATCTGAACGGTGAGAGGCGGCACCAAAAAATCGTTGTCGGTGATGTCGTATATCACGTTAATACGGTTGGGGAAGCGCCGCTGTTGCAATCTGACGTAATCCTTCACGAAGTCAAGTTCCTCCGAGAAAGGAATAAGTTCCCTGCCATCCAAAGAGGAAAGGTTGCCGCGAATGTAGTTTGCAAATTCGGTAATGGCGCGCTTGGTTTCCTCGGGGTTCCCCTCAATGCTGCGGATGGAGGAAAGGGTGTTGTAAATAAAGTGCGGTTGCACCTGCGACAAAACCAACCGCATCCGTTGCGTCTCGATAAAGTTGGTTTCATACTCGCGCACGAAGTGCTGATGGAACCATAGGTAGCTGAGCACCGAAGCGATGATGGTGGCAATCGTAACAAAATCAACCCATTGGTTTCCTTCGTTGAAAAACACGTCCGCTAAAATGCCGCCCACCACAACCAACAGCCAAAACGCGTGGAAAATGATCTCGCGAATTTGCTTCTTCTTATACTTATGGACAAGCAAGTGCACCAAATAAGCAAGCAATATGCCGCTTGTCGCCAAACACCAAAAGCTGAGCGGCCCGCCCAGCCAAGAGTTGTTCACTATTTTGAAAACGATGCCGGTAAAAAACGCCGTACAGTGCATGGCCGCATTGAGCCCCACCAAAGCCCACGCGATAGTGTGCTTTACTTTGGGGGCAAAAAGCTCGGCAAACAAAGCGAGGATGGTCGGACGAATGGCGTATCCCAGCGCGGAAGTGAACGTGCGAAGAATATCGTTGGGATGGTAGTTCGCAATATAAAACTCCACGAGGTTTTGCATAACGAGCAAAAACTCCAAGATGATAATCACGTCAAAAACGGTCTTATGCCGTCTGTTGGTATAGGGGTCCATCCCCACCATGACCGAAAAACCCGTGATCAAAACAAACAACGTTCCGAAAATAACAGAACCATACGTAACTTCTATGGACACGTCGGGCAACATTTTGTTCTCCTCGTAAGTCTTATATTATCTATAGTAGCACAATTAAGCGATGTTTTCAACGGGGGATTTTTACGCGCCCGCGATGTTTTCGCTTTTTTGCCCCCTATTGACACCATTTTATCGCGGGCGGTATAATGTATTTACAAAGAAAAGGAGGGAGGGGCTTATGCATTTTGTTTTCTTTGGGCCCAGCAGCGACCAAGCGAGAGCGCAAGTTGCGCACGCCTTGGAACACGTTAGGGACACCGCAAATTTCAATTGGACTTTTATCTTTTTCCTCGCGGTGGTTTTTTACGTCTATTGGACGGAGATCAAAAACAAAAACTACGACACCGTCGTTGCGGGCTTTGCGCTTTACTCCGTGCATTGGCTTTACGAGATAACAAACGCCATCATCTGCAAGGCGTCCGGCGCCCCGCTGTGGTGCGTTTCGCCCGAAAGCACCACCTTCATATTGCTTATAGGCGTTTCGTGGGAGCTTTCCATGATGTTCCTTTTGGCGGGCATCATTTCGTACAAGATGATGGGGGACGACCCGGATAAGATCATCTTCCAAAAGGGCAAGTTCCGCATTTCAAAGCGCTTAGCCACGGCTGTCGGGATGGCGTTGTTGTTCGCTTTGATCGAATCCTTCCTTGCCGGCACCGAAAACGGCTCCTTCATTTGGGTTTACAAATGGTGGGGCGTGCTGCCGGTGTTCATCACCACTTACGTGCCCTTCTTCCTGGCAAGCAACTACGTGCCAAAGATGAGCCCCAAGCCAAAGAAGATATTCTTGTTCTCCCTAATTGGGCTAAACGTCCTGCTCCTTGCGATTTTGATACCGCTGGGGATCATCTAATAAAAGAACAAGCGCCTGACAGAAGTCGGGCGCTTTTCTATCTTGACGAAGGCGAAACCCTACGCTATAATGAAATCGAGGTGGCAAAATGGCAAAACGCAAAAAGATATTGATCTGTTCCATCGCGGTATTCGCGCTGTTCCTAATTGGCGCGGGCGTCTTTGTGGGCGTCGTATTTTTTTCCCCTATGAGCAATCCTTTATACGTCGCGCATCGCGGATATAGCGCAAACAATCCGCCCAACACTCCTCTCGCCTTTGCCGCCGCCACGAACAAGGATTTTTGGGGCATCGAAACGGACATCCGCTTCACCAAGGACGGCATCGCGGTCTGCAACCACGACGCTACGGTAAAGTACGCGGACGGCACGGAGCTTTCCGTGTTGGAAAACGATTACGCCACCTTGCGCGCCAAGCCCCTCGAGAACAAGCAAACTTCCGACCTCGTTTACCTCTGCCCTTTCACGGAGTATCTTGACCTTTGCGCCTACGGCGACAAAGTTGCGGTCATCGAGCTCAAAACCGCCTGTTCCGATGCGGAGCTCCTCCGGTTGCTTACCATCGTGGACTTGCATCACTCGCGCGAAAAGTGCTGTTTCATCTCCTTTGACTATTCCAACCTCTCCGCGCTCCGCGTGATCGCGCCCGGCGTCTCTCTCCAATATCTTTCCGATACCAAGGACGACCCGACGTTTGACAAATGCCTCGAGGACGGCGTTTCCATCGACGTAAAATTCAACGTCGTCAACAAAAAACTCGTTGAAAAGTTCCACGAAAAGGACCTTAAGGTAAACGTTTGGACGATAAACGGCGATTGGTACCGCGCCAAAATGCGCAGGCTTAAGGTGGATTTTATCACAAGCGACTGTTATTACAAGAATTAATTAGGCGCATTCTTCACAAAAAGCGAAAAAGCGGCAAAAACTGCTCTTTTCTCCTTGACAACCCTTTCCGATACAGGGTATTATATCTTTGTTCGTCGCGGGGTGGAGCAGTCTGGTCAGCTCGTCGGGCCCATAACCCGAAGGTCGTATGGTTCAAATCCTGCCCCCGCAACCATTAGAAGCTCGCCTTTAAGGCGGGCTTTTTTATTACTTAACGGCAGGATTTGAACGAGAGCGTTAAGAAAAGGCGCCTCGGCTTGGCGCGTTTTTCAGCGGCTGACCGAAGCTCCGAGCGAAGGAGATACTTAACAAAAACGCCATCCTTCGCGAGGAGCAAGCGCAAATCTGCCCCCGCAACCATTTGCAAGAGCGCATCTAAAAGATGCGTTCTTTTTTTGCCCTTAACGGCAGGATTTGAACGAGAGCGTTAAAAAAGGCACTCAGTTGAGTGCCTTTTTTTCGTATTCCTTTTCTCCGCCCTACTTGACGATCTCGCCGAGTTTGCCGTCCTTGGCGAGGGTCCTGTAGAAACGCTTGCCGTCGGGGAGGAGGCGGACGCTTGTGATAGTCTTTTTGTCGTCCGAGCTTTCAAGAAGCGTCTTGCCAAGCGCCACGGTGGGAGCGTCGCTTCCCGTGAAGGTCATGGAGCCCCTTTCGTAAGCCATAGCAAGGTTGTCGATGTCAAAGCTGTTCTTGTGCGGCAAGAAGGCGTATTCAATGGTATGCTTGCCCCTATCCGCTGTCGAATCGGGCACCTTGCCCACGTCCGAGCCGGTGGGGGAAGTAAGAAGCGTGAGCCTCACCCTGCTGTTTAAAACGTCGTAGCCGTGCTTGGAGCGGTTGAGAAGCGCGAAGGAATAGCCGTCGTCGCCCACGAGGTCGGAATAGGTGATGGCGGGCACTTCAAAACGAGCTTGCTCGTACGGCGTGTTTCTCGTGACCGGGCGCTCCAACCTGCCGAAGGGCACTTTGTAGAAGGCGCGGGGGCCGTGAACGCCGGTTTCCGCCGAGAGTTTTACGTCCTTGCCGTTCTCCCACCAATCGGCGTTGAGCACGCAACGGATCATCGGGTCGCCGGCATAGAAGATGAAGTCCTGCGTCAGGAAGCTGGTCGGGTAATCCACCGCAGGGGTGTGCCAGAGATAGGTGCCGAAGTACGGCTTTTTCTCCGTCCATATTCCAAAGGAATATTTTGCTCTGACCACAACTCTGACGGGACCCTGCTCCACGACTTCAAAGTCGAAGCACTTAAAATCCCATTCCTTGCCGGTGAAGCCGAAGTTCCACGAATCGTAGTCGCGGCTTCTGGTATCTTCCAGCACCTTAAAGTTGCCGATCTGACCGCCGCTGAATTCCTTTCCGTCAAAGATCAAGGATTTGATCACGCCCTTTTCGGGGTCAAACTCCGCTTTCAACACGCCGTTGTCCACGGTGTTTCCGTTAACGGAAACGTTGCTCTTCGGGCTTCCCTCCGTGAAGGTCAGTTTGTTGAAGGAATAAGGCTTGAGCTCGTTTAGGTAAACCGCCGTTTTGTTGTCTGCGGTCTTTTGATAAGCGTACTCGTTGCCCTCGGAATCCAAAACGTAGCCGCATTCCTTTTCGGGCGCTTTGTCAATGACGATGGGGGTATCCGCCTTGACGGAAACGGGGTTGAAAACGTAAATTTCGTTCCCTGCGCCAAGGGCTTTTACCGCGCAGTTTTTGTCGGCGGCGGAAATGATCTCAAACGCCTTGTCGTACTCTTCGTAAAGGTCAAGGTAAACCTTGAGCATCGAGGTGCCGGCGAGGATGTCGTGGAATTGCGCGAAGAGTTGCTTCTCCCACGCCTTGGTCAAATCCTGATAGTCGCCCGTGGCGGCTTGCAAGCTTTCGCAATTGAGAAGAGCGCGCTCGCATTCGCGGTTCAAAAACTTTGTTTTTGCCTGCACGGTATAGGTCTTTTGGTGCGTTTCCAAATAGAGCTCGTTTTTGACCGTCGGCAAGGTGGAAAGATCTTCGGTGGAAGTGAGGATCTTGTACCATTCCGTCAAACCGCAGAACTTGATGTTGGGGAAGACGGTTTGTTTTTTGAGCTCGTCGATCCTGTCCATCATCACGGGTTGCGGGCCGCCGCCGTGGTTGCCGTAGCCCCACAAAAGCGCGATGTTGTAGAAGCCGTCCGTCAGGTGATGGATGCGCACGGTCTTGGCAAGCTCGTCGTATTCGATGTGGTTAGAGTGACCGGGGTATTCGTGCAAGGTCAAAATCTTGCTGCCGTCGTCACCTTCCCACCAAAAGTGGATATACGGGAAGAGGGTCTTTTCGTTGTAACGCATTTTTTGCGTCACGAAGTAATTCAAACCCGCCTTTTTGAGTATCTTGGGGAGCCCCGCGTTGAAGCCGAAAGCGTCGATGTTCACCGCGCAAGTGGCTTTTTTGCCCAAAATGTCAAGGGACGCCCTTTGTCCGAATTCGAGTTGGCGGCACCAACTTTCCTCACCCACGCATTGTCCGTCGGTTTCGCACCACATACCGCCTTGCGGCTCAAATTGACCGCGATCCGCCGCCGCCCTGATCTTTTTCCAAAATTCGGGATACTTTTCACGCATATCTCTCCACAAGACTGCGGAGGTCTCGCAGTAAACGTACTCGGGATTGCGTTCCATCAAAGCAAGCTGCGTTTCAAAGGTGCCCTTCATGCATTCGAGAGTTTCGGGGTAGCGCCATTTCCAAGCAAGGTCAATGTGCGAGTGACCGATAAAGTGGATGGTAAACCTCTTGGCATAGTCCGCCACGGGCTTAAGAAGCGCAAGAGCCTCGTCGATCTTGTCCAGGAACGTGTCGTTACGCACCGCCGCGACAACGAAGTTGGCAGCGTCCACCACGCACTTGGAAAGTTCCGCCCTTTCCTCCGCCGAGATCCTCGACTTGTTGATGGGCACTTCGCCCTGCACGTAAAGGTTTTCGCGCCTGTTGGACGTGGAAAGCAAATGGCACCCCGCGCGAAGCGACCTGGCAAGGTTTGCGACGCGTTCGTTGGTTTCCTTCAACCCGTTAAGGTAATAACGGGAAGCGATGTCGCCGATGGGGTTTTTGTTGGGGCTGTCCACGCGGAGGTAGACGTAATGCTTGTTGCCGTCCGGGGAGGCGCCGAGGTCAAAATACCCGCCCATATAGGAGTAAAGCGCGACCGGATGATCGTCGCAGTAAATATCGAGATCCAACTCGGTGTAATAGGTAAACCCGTAGGTGCCGTAGTCCTTTTTGTCAAAGAACTTGCTGATATACGGCAAGCCGAGCTCCGCCATCATCCAACCCGTTTTGATGTTCTTTTCGTTTTTCACCGTGGGGTCGAAAATGGGGAAGGACTTCATCTTCTCCACCGAGGGAAGGGGCTCTTCCTCGCTGCCGTCCCACCCGTAATAATTCCTCAACACGGGGAAGGCGGCGTCCTCCAAACCTCTTGCGAAGTCCAAAACGTCTTCCAACGTCTTGCACTCGTTCTCGCGGTAAAAGTCAAGCGGCTTAAAATGTGCGTTTTCCGGTTTCATCAGTACCCTCCGAAAGTTCCGTTCGCCCGGGCGCAATGCCCGAATTTGCGGCAGAAGCAAACTTTTTCCATTAGTATTATAGTTACCCCAAGTGCGCGTGTCAATCAAAACGCTGTCGGTGGGCTTTTATCCGTTGAAAACGGCGCGATGCGGTGCTATAATGATACAAAACGCAAAAGGAAACCGATATGAAAAGAAATTCTGTTATTTTGCTTGTTGAAACGATCGTGATCATCGGCTTGACCTTCCTTTCCAAGCTGACTTTTTCCATCAAAATCTTATCTTTGCGCATCGGCACAAACGTTGCCGTTTATCTGCTTCTTGCCTTGAGCGCGATCATTGCCATCAAGCTTTCGGGCGTCAAGGTGGATTTCTTTTGGAAAAACTCCAAGCAGTTTGCCGTCGGCGGGGGCGTGGCGCTGATCTTGTCACTCTGCCTTGCCTGGATACCGGCGCTGTGCAGGTTTTCCCTCGTCGGCGCGCACATCAACTTCACCCTCTGGCAACTTTTCTACAACCTGCTCTACTGCTTCTTGATCGTGGGTCCGGTGGAAGAACTGATCTTCAGGGTATATTATCAAAAAGTTCTCACGGGTATTTTTGCAAAATGTAGGCTCTTGGGCGTCATCCTGGCGGCGGCGCTGTTTGGGCTGTGGCACCTCATCAACGGTTCTTGGGTGCAAGTGGCGTTCACCTTCGGCATCGGCCTCGTGTTTGGCGTGACCAAAGAGTACGTCAAGGAAGTGCATTACCCCGGCGTTGCGTTCGGCCACGGTTTGTACGACTTCTTAAATTACGTGGTAAGAGTCGTCGTTTGACCTATTTCTTCCAATATTTGAGTTTGGGAAGGGATTCCTTCATATACG
>JAGAAA010000090.1 GCA_017615495.1 Clostridia bacterium | reverse complement strand
GGCGGCGCCTTCGGCGTGATGTGCGTCTACCCGCCCTATTCGCTCCCGCGGGCGGCGTGCCATAAGTCTTCGCGCCTCTTTGATTACCACAACGGCGCCAATTGGTGCTATTTGACCGCGATGTACGCCTATGCCAAGTCGCTTTTCGGCATGGATTGGCGCACGCCGCTGCTTTCCACCTTCCGTTATATGACGGAGCACGGATACTTTACCCCCATCGAATATTTTTCGCCTTGTTGCCCCGCGGGCTCCGCGTTGCAGGCGTGGAGCGCGGCAATGGCGTTTGTGTTCGACAGGGCGGGAGAAAACTTTTTTGAATAATATAAGGAGAAAAATTATGAACGTTCCTTTCAAGGTAGATCTATCAAACAAAGTTATCGCCATCACCGGCGCGGGCGGCGTGATCTGCAGCGCGTTTGCGCGCGCTTTGGCTTCCTGCGGCGCTAAGGTTGCGCTTTTGGACATCAACTACGACGCGGCTAAGGCTGTGGCGGATGATATCGGCAGTAATGCCATTGCCGTCAAGTGCAATTGCTTGGATAAGGCAAGCATCGTTGAAGCAAAGGACGCCGTGGTCAGCCGCTTTGGCAAGGTAAACTTTTTGATCAACGGCGCGGGTGGCAACAATCCGCGCGCATCCACCGACAACGAGACCATGACCCCCGACCTCACCGGCGTAAAGGACTTCTTTGCCTTGGAGGAAAGCGGCTTGAAGTTCGTCTTTGACCTCAACATTACGTCGGCGTTTTTGGTTACGCAGGTCTTCGCGGAAGATATGGTCAAAACGGGCGGCAACATCATCAACATTTCCAGCATGAACGCCTATCGTCCCTTGACCAAGATCCCCGCGTATTCCGCGGCAAAGGCGGGCATTTCCAACTTTACCCAGTGGCTTGCGGTGCACTTTGCGCCGTGCGGCATCCGCGTGAACGCCATCGCTCCGGGCTTCTTCGTCACCAATCAAAACCGCGCGCTTCTCTTCAATCCGGACGGCACCCCCACCGCGCGCACGGGCAAGATCCTTTCCGCCACGCCGATGAAAAAGTTCGGCGAGATCGACGACCTGATCGGTTGCCTGCTCTGGCTCTCCGATGATAAGGCAAGTGGTTTCGTTACGGGCACGGTCGTGCCTGTGGATGGTGGGTTCTCCGCTTACTCCGGAGTCTGATAGAATAAAGAATAAAAAAGTCCGCGATCGCTTCGCGGACTTTTTTTATCTCAAAAATGCCGGAATGAAATTGGTGTCGGCGCAGCCGTCTTCTTGGAAGAAGGCGTTTTCAAAGCCGAGGGAGAGGGCGTGGGAGATGACCGCCTTGTATTCCAAGGGCTTCAAGGGGGCTTGAAGTTCGGGGAAGCGCGAAAGGTCGCCGAAGGGGACGTATTGCCCCATAATGGAAAGATGGATCTCCGCCCCAAACAGCTCCTTGATGCGGGAAAGCACCTTAAAGCTATCCTTTGCGTGGGTGGGGAGCACCAAGTGTCGGATGGCAAGACCCCGTTTCAAAACGCCGTCCTTGACCTCGTCCTTCACTTGCTTGCGCATTTCAAGGAGGGCTTCCTCACAGCGTTCGCGGTAATCCGCCGCGCCGCTGTATTTTTTTGCTAAAGCGTTGTCGTAATATTTGTAGTCGGGGAGGTAGACGTCCACGTAACCTTTGAGCGACCGTATCGTCTCCGCGCTTTCGTACCCGCCGCAGTTGTAGATGATGGGCAGGGCGGGGCGGTAAAGGTCAAGAGCCGCCTTGATGGTGGGCACGTAGGGCGTGGGGGTGATGAGGTCAACGTTGTCCGCCCCTTCGTCCTCGATCTCACGGAAGACGTCCGCCAAGCCCTTGGCGTCCAGTACGTCCCCTTTTACGCAAAAAGATATTTTTTGATTTTGACAAAAGGCGCATTTTAAGTTGCAGCCCGAAAAGAACACCGCGCCCGAAGCGCCGTTTGCCGTCAAATAAGGCTCTTCCCAAAAGTGCAGTTCCGCACGCGCGACGACGGCTGTGTCAGGCGCGCCGCAGTAGCCGAGTTGGCGGCTTCTGTCCACGCCGCAGTTTCTTGGGCAAAGGCGGCAGATCATATTCTATCCAAAACGTCGTGGAAGGTGTTTAAAACGTAGTCGGGCTTGACGTCCGATTTTGCAAGGTCGGCAAGGGTGGTTTCGCCGGTCAACACCAAAATGCCTGTCATGCCGTTTTGCGTGGCGAATTTGACGTCGGTATAGAGCCTGTCGCCCACCATTGCGATCTCGTCGGGACGCAGCCCAAAGTCCTTGGCTACGTATTCCGCCATGGTCTTGTACGGCTTGCCGATGATGAGGTCGGGTTCTCTGCCCGTCACCGCCTTGATGAGCGCCATAAAAGAGCCCACGTCGGGGATGGAATGGGGGTTTGCGGGGCAAACCAAGTCGGGGTGCGAAACGACGTACTCTTTGCCCTCGAAAAGGCAGTTGCACGCGGCGGTCAGTTTTTTGTAGTCAAGTTCGGTGTCAAAGCAGACGAGAACGATGTCGGCATCCTCTTTTACGAGGTTGATGCCCGCCTCCTGAAATTGTTTGTAAACTGCGGAATTTGCTAGCAAAAGCACCTTTTTGCCTTGGCGCTTTTCCTGCAAAAAACGGATGGTCGCTTCGCCGGAAGAAAAGATGTCCTTTTCCGTGGCGGGGTAGCCCATCGAGGAGAGTTTTTTAACGTAATCGGCGGCGGTCTTGCTGCTGTTGTTGGTCAAAAAGAGGACCTTTCTGCCGCGGCGGCGCAGTTCTTCCAAGGCTTCAAAGGCGCCTTCGATCTTTTTGTCGCCGATGTAGACGGTGCCGTCCATGTCCATTAAGAACAGTTTGATGTCTTTCAGTTCGCTCATCTTTGGTTCCTCCCATTTTCAGCCGCAGGCTAGGAGCGGCTCGATCAATCCGGTCATCTTGATGTGCTTGATTAAAGGATACCCCGAAACGGCTTCTCCCGTCAAGGATAAAAGCATAAGTAGGTCGCTTGCGCTAAGCGGCGGGGAGGCGGGCATCCCTTCAGGCGTTCGCCTATAAAGGCGAGAAAGCAGGGAAAGCGGGATGGAACTTTCCCCCATCGCCTCCGAAAAATCCTCGCGGTACTCCGCCGTCAGGCGCCACCGTTTGTCGTAATCCTCCGCATAGGGTTTTTGTTTGCGGTGCATCAGGGAGGGGGAGACGCCGCATTTTGCGTGTAGCAAGCGAAGGTTTTCCGAGCGGTCGGGCGGCGGGCAATGCTCCAGAGGAAGAGAGGAAAGATACCCCGTATAAAGCCTGAGCAGGGCGTGCGCGGCGGGGAACAGGTAATCCGAAAAATTGCCGCCCGTCTTTTTTGCCGCAAGCAGGGCAAGAACGTGCGCGCTGTCGGAAGGCGCGACGAAGGGATGCTTTAAGAGGGAAAGCGCGGCGCTCCAAACGTCTTCGGCGGCGTTTTCTTCCCTAAGGGAAGAAAGGATCGCGGTTTTTTCTTTCAATAAGCGCAGGGCGGCGGCGGGATTTTCTTCCTCCAGGATCAGTTTTTCAAAAGCGCCGTCCGCTTCCTCCACAAGGCTTGCAAGGAGAAAACCCAGCCCCGGACGCAACGGAGAAGCGCATAAAATATGCGGGTCCAACAAAACGATCTGCCACGCCGAGCGGGTGGAGGGGAGGTCGCTTTTCGTGCTGAGAAAAACGCGTTCATCCGCTGCGGAAAGTGCGGAAAATTCCGTCGGAAACAAAATTTTCGGCAGGGTGGAAGAAAGGCGCGCCGCCTTTGCCGCTTCAATGGGGCGGCATCCGCCCACCCCCACCGCCGCCATGATCCCTTCGGGGGCTTTTTGCAGTTCCGAAAACAAATCGTCCGAAAGTTTTTCCGGAAGTTTTCTTCTCGTTACCTGCATTCCTTCGAAGGTCAGCGCCGCCAAGGCGTCTTCGCCTGCCCGCCCTTCTTCGGTAAAAAGCAACACTCTGCCGCCGTGCGCCAGGCTTTTTGTCTCCTTTGCCAGCGAGCGGTAGCCCTCTTTTACCACCGTGATCTTGACGTTTTCCTTTTCCATATGACCCTCCTTTTCACGGTTTTTATTATCTCGCAGTCTTCTTTTCGAAAAAGCGAAGATTTTCTTGAAAAAGGCGGCGTTTTGTCGCATTGCGGGGAAGCGTTCGACCGTTTTAGCCTCGTCTTAGCAGATTTTATCAATTTTTAAGGTTCTTCCCGCGTGAAGTATGGTAAAATCAAGGTATGAAGGCAAAGAAAGTTCTTTTGATCCTATGCGCGCTCGTTTTGGTGGCGCTTTGCGGCGTCTCTTGCAAAAGAAAGCAGGAGCCGACCGTCTTTTATACCTCGTCTTCCTCCCATCGGGCGTTGACGACTTCTTCAAAAGTGTCGCTTTCGAACTATACCTTCGATTCCTTCTTGAATCGCGACTTGATCAAAGTTTCCGAAACGCGGGAGGGTGAGGAATTCTACGGCGTTTTGAACGGCGAGGGGGAAGTCATCCTCCCCGTGAGTTACACTTCGCTTTCCTGCGAGGGGGATTTCCTCGTTGCGGAAGGCGGCGAGCAAACGAGCGAGCACTACGTGTTTGATCTTACCGGCAAGCAACTCGCGGTTTTGCCTTCGCTGACGGCGGTGGCGGATATCGGCGGCGGGTATTTTGCCGTCGTGGATGGAAACGCGAGCACGGTGTATAACGGCAAGGGTGAAAACGTCCTTCCCGGCACGGAGTTGGACGAAACTTACGAGTTTTCAAGTTGCGGCAATTTTATCCTTGCGCAAAGCCGTCAAAAAGGGCGCACCTTCGTTTTTCACGCCTTGACCAGTGACGTGCTCCTCTCCTTCTTTGATACCGAGACCACCGAATACGTCGTTGCGTATATGGGCGGCGCCGATTTCGTCGCGCTCAAAAACGACGCGGTCGACGCCTCTTCCGATTACGATATCGTCATCAACCGCGGGGAAGGCGCAACGTATTACAAACAAACGGCGCGCCGTTATACCGTGGGCGTTTCTTCCCCCACCGTGCTTTCGCCGGGTCGCTTCATCGTGAGCATCGCCAACCGTTATTCCATCGGGTGCACCGAGGAAGATAGACGCAGCTTTTCGTTAAAGGAAGGCAATCACGCCGTTTCCTACTACAAAACGGAAGGCAAAACCGCTTCGGGCGCCTTGGCGTATTACGTTGCCGACGGCTCCCTCCAAGAGCGCAAAGCGATGCCGGACGGCGTATCCCCGTTGCTTTCGCCCATCAACGGCGTTGCGGCGGCGCTTTCTTCTTCGGGCGCCATCGTCTTTGTGAACGAAAGCGGTGACGTCGTTAATGAGATCAATGACGCCGTGTATCAGGACATCGTCTTTTCGGGCGAAGTGGTGGTGGCTTCCAAGATCGTGAGTTCCGGGGTGGTCCGCAGGGGCGCTTTGGACAAAACGGGCAAGGTGGTCGTTCCGTTTGAATATTCCTATATATCCGCATTTGTCGGGGAAAGAGCCATCGCCGCAAAAGAGGGCAGATCGTACGTGATAACCTCTTCCGGCGCGCAAAGCTACGTTTGTGACGAAAGCTTCCCGTATTACTTCGACGGCTTCTACCGCGTTACGGTGGGTGAGTTTATCGGGGTGGTCTCCTTTGAGGGCGTTTCGTTGGTGTCCGCTTCCTATCAAGGATTCGCCGCGGTGCGCCGCTACGGAAACGTCGTTTACGTTGCGTTGACCATCGGTTCGGTCATCGACGTTTACCGTTTGAGCTGAGTTGCAACGCGCCTTTTTCAAGGCGTACCGAAAATATTTTCGGTTTCGTAAAACGCTTGACAGCCGATAATTATGATAGTTATAATAATACAGCCTATTATGCGGTAGGTATTTTTAATTATAGACTATAAAAAGCGAGGTCATAGATTATGAAAAGAACTTATCAACCCAAGAAGAGACACAGAAGCAAGGTGCACGGTTTCCGTGCGAGAATGGCGACCAAGGGCGGCAGGAACGTGCTTGCCAGACGCCGCGCGAGGGGCAGAAAGCAACTCTGCGCTTAAAAATGCAGAAGCAGTACCGCCTTACCGGCTCGCGTAGCTTCGATTACCTGTATCGTCACGGCGCGGTCTATCGCAACGCACTCTTGGTGCTATACGTGACAAAAAGCAGGTTTTCCACCCCGAAGGTTGGTTTCTCCGTCGGGAAGAAGGTTGGCGACAGCGTCCGCAGGAACAGGACGAAGCGCCGCTTGAAGGAAGCGTTCAGGCTCGAGATGGATAGGGTGGTAACAGGTCAAAATTACGTCATCGTTGCGCGAAGCGGCAGTGCGGAGCGCAGCTATGAGGAACTTAGAACCGCGATGTTATCCCTGCTCAAGCAGGCGAACTCGCTGCGGGAGGATTGAATATGGACAAAGCGGCGCACGCTCTCTTGGTTTTTTACAAGAAGAATATCTCGTCCGCTTTGCCGCGTCGCTGCATTTACACCCCAACTTGCTCGTCCTATACTTATCAGGCGATCGAGAAGTACGGTTTGATCCGCGGGTGTTTCAAAGGTTTTTGCAGGATATTACGTTGCAATCCCCTGGCGAAGGGCGGTTTTGATCCCGTTAAGGAAAATTACAGAGGGAAAGCCAAATGGTTGATTTGACGCAGTTTCTGATATCGAGCGCGCCGCACCTTTCAAACGTGATAGGCAAGCTCATTTATTTGTTGTATCGTTGGATCGGCAACTTCGGATGGACGGTCGTCGTCTTTACGATCTTTTTGAAGATCCTGCTTTCGCCGCTTGACGTGTGGCAAAAGCACACGATGCTCAAGAACAATCGCGCGATGAAGATCATCGCTCCCGAGCTTGAAAAACTCAAAAAGACTTACGCCAACGCGCCGGACGTCTTGCAACAAAAGCAAATGGAGCTTTACAAGAAGAACGGCTATTCGATGATGGGCGGCTGTTTGCCCGCGCTTTTGACCATCGTCATCTTCTTTATCGTCTTCTCCGGCTTCAACGCCGCGGTCCGTTACGAAAACGAGCGCATCGTTTACGAACTCACCAATCGTTACCAAGCCATCGTTGAGGAATCGCCCGAAATTGCGGAAGAGGAACTCGACCAAAAGATGGTTGCCGCGTACAATGAGGAGAAGCAAAGTTGGCTGTGGATCAAAAACGTCTTTATGTCCGATACCTACACCAACCCCGTGCCAACCTTTGATAAATTTGTCGGCAGGGGGCTCGGTCAGATCAACGCCACCCTTCCCGATGAGACGAGGGCGCTCAACCTGGCGCATACGCAAAAGTATGAAAACGGTTACGACGCCGTTTTGAAGCCGGCAATGGAGTCTTACAACAAATCCAAGTTCTTTGATATGAAGCACTGGAACGGGTACTTCATTTTGCCCATCATTTCCATTGCGCTTTCCATCTTCTCGGTGAAGATCTCTAAGAACACGCAGCCCGAGATGCCCACCCAAACCGATGAAAACGGCAATCCCAAGGGCAGCCAAGGCATGATGAAGGCGATGAACTGGTTGATGCCCATCATGATGGGAGTTTTCGCTTTGTTCTATTCGGCGGCGTTCTGTATCTACATGGTGATGAACTCTTTGATCACCGTCATCTTTAACTTGGTTTATAATCGCATTGCGGCGAAGCAGGACGAAAGGTTGGAAGAGGAAAGGCTCTCTCGCACCTTCCGCAAAGGCAATCGCTGATCAAACAGAATTTTTTAGACGCGCCTCGATTTTCGGGGCATCGGAGGATATATGATAGTCATTGAAAAACGCGCTGAAAGCGTGGAAGAAGCAAAGCAGCAAGGTCTTTTGCAGCTTGGCATGGACGAAACTCAAGTTGAGATCGAAGTTGTTTCGGAAGGCGGAGATGGCGAGCTTGCCGTGGTCAGGCTTTCCACAAAGTGGAGCGAGGAAGACGGCGTGTTGGATTTCGTCTGCGGCTTGCTTGACAGGATGGACCTCGATTGCTCGCTTGACATTGAACCCATCGAATCGGGCTACAAAGTCACCATCAACGGCGAGGACAGCAACTACGCCATCGGTCACCGCGGCGAAGTTTTGGATGCCATCCAATACCTTGCGCAGATCGCTTTGAACCGCGACAAGGAATCTTACCTTAAGGTCACTGTCGACGCGGAGAACTATAGGGATCGTAGGGAACGCATCCTTCACGACCTCGCCAACAGGCTTGCTTCCAAGGCTGTGCGCGAAAGGGTCAAGGTGGAGCTTGAACCCATGAACCCGCACGACAGAAAGATCGTCCACGAGACCCTTTCTTCTAACGAGGACGTCACCACGTACAGCACCGGCACCGAGCCCAATCGTTTTATCACCATCGAGCCCAAGCTGCCCGAAAAAGTGTACGGCACCCAAAGCGCTTTCCGCAAGCACGGCATCAAGACCAGAAGTTTCGGCGCGAAGAAAAGAGGTTTTTAATTGAATATGGATACCATCGCGGCTATTTCCACTCCGCTTGGAGCGGGCGCAATCGGTATCGTCAGATTATCCGGAGGGCAAGCTCTAAGCATTGCGCTCCGATTTTTTAGTTCTTCCACGGTAAAAAGCGAAGAGGACGTCGTCCCCAACCACTTGGGTCTCGGCACTTTTTCGGACGGCAGCGTGCGCGAAAAGTGCATGATGGTCTACTTCCGCGCGCCCAAGTCTTACACCGGGGAAGATATGGTGGAATTTCACGTGCATGGCGGCGCTTATCTTGCGGAGCGAGTCTTGGAATCGCTGCTCGGAGCGGGCGCGGTGCTTGCCGCCCCGGGCGAGTTTACCCGTCGCGCATTTCTTGCCGGAAAGCTGACCTTGGACGAAGCGGAGGGCGTCCGCGCAATGATCTCCGCCGAAAGCGAGGCGGAACTCAGGGAAGCCTATTCCTTGATGAGCGGCCGCTTCGATCAAAAGATCAACAGGTTGCTTTCCTTGCTGACCGAGGTGCTTTCCACGATGGAAGCTTCCTTGGATTACCCCGAGGAAATGGCGGACGAGGCGGATGACTCAATGGAAAAAGCCGTCCTCGTGCAAAAGGAAATGGAGGAACTTCTTTCCTCTTACCGCGCGGGCAAGCTTATCAAAGGGGGCGTTACCGTCGCCATCGTCGGCAAAACCAACGTGGGCAAGTCTTCTCTTTTGAATCGTTTGCTTGGCTACTCTCGCGCCATCGTTTCGGACGTGCACGGCACCACGAGGGACGTCGTGGGGGAAAGCATCGTCTACAAGGGCGTCAAGATCAATTTGCAGGATACCGCGGGCCTTCGTGAAACGGGCGATGTGGTGGAACATATCGGCATAGAGCGTTCGCTTGACGCCGCTAAAGGGGCGGACGTCGTTTTGTACGTTATGGAAGCGGGGCACGCCGTCGACGAGGACGAGCTTGCCGAAATCCGCGCCTTTTCAAAGAAAGTTTTGCTCGTCAGCAACAAGATCGACGTCTTTGGCGTGACGGAAGGCGGCATCAACATCAGCGCCAAGACGGGCGAAGGGGTGGACGTTTTGCTCGATGAGATCCTTCGCACCACCGCGTTGGATCGTCGCGCCGCGGAGACCCTCACCGAGGAACGCCACGCCGATTGCATTCGTCGCGCTCTTCGCAGTTTGGAAGAGGGCATCGCAGCGTTTAAGGCGGTGAATACCGAGTGTGTGTTGGTGGACCTCCGCGAAAGCATTGACGCTCTTTCCGAAATTTCGGGCGGGAGCGCCACGGATAGGATCATCGACGACGTTTTCAGTCGTTTTTGTGTGGGAAAATGAGATACGAAGCAATTGTTGTCGGCGCGGGACACGCCGGCGTGGAAGCAGCCCTTGCGCTTGCGAGGCTGGGACATAACACTTTGATCGTAACGCTCTCAGAGCGTTCCGTTTCGCATATGGCGTGCAACCCCAACGTGGGCGGCACGGGCAAGGACCACCTCGTCCGTGAAGTGGACGCCCTCGGCGGGCAAATG
>JAGAAA010000012.1 GCA_017615495.1 Clostridia bacterium | reverse complement strand
TTGAGCGATTCCGCGCAGGGAAGACCGAACCCGTTCTCCCATTTTGCCACCGCGCTGCGGCTGACGTAGATGGCGTCCGCAAGCGCTTGTTGTGATACTCCCTTTTCCGTTCTGAGTGATTTTAGCTTTTCCGAAAATTCCATATTTGCCCCTCCGTGACCTTATTATAGCACAAACCGATCGGGATCGATTGTTACTGTTGCAAATTGAGTTGTTACTCTTTAAAAAAACGATTGTTACCCTGAAAAAACACCCGTTTTTTTGTCTTTTTCAGCAAAAAACACGTAAAATTTACCTAAATGCAACCTATAGTTGCGAAAAGGCAAAGTGAAAGCGGTGGAAACTTTTTTTGAAAAAGTGCTATAATGAAGGTGCAAAAAGATAAGGAGGCAACGCTATGAACCAAAAAACGGCAGACAGATTGGTGGAGCTCAGAAAAAACGCAGGGTACTCGCAAGAGGAGCTCGCGGATACGATAGGGGTATCGCGTCAAGCGGTATCCAAATGGGAGCGTTGTGAAAGCTCGCCCGACACCGATAATCTTATTGAACTTGCGCGCCTGTACAAAGTTTCGTTGGATGAACTGATCAACGGCACGGACTTGCCGCCCAAGGCGCCGCGCACGGAAGAAACGGAGCAAGTGGCGGCAGATACGGACGCATTCGTTTGGGAAGACGACGGCATAACCGTAGCGATCAAGGAAAAGGAAGTTTCGGTCAAAAACGAAGACGGCGAGGAAAAGACCTACGACGCCGAGTATTTGAGAAAGAAGGATCTAAAGGAAAAACGGGTAAATACCACGGTCAGCTCGCTGGTCGCCCTCCTTGCAGTGGTTGGGTACTTGTTGCTTGGTTTTTGCGTCAAAAGCGGAAAGGGTTGGACTTGCGGATGGCCTTTGTTCCTTGCGATCCCGGTCGCATCCTCCATCGTGAGTTTTATCTTTTACAAGAGGATCGCGCTTTTGAATTACCCGTGCGTAGTGGTTGGTATTTACTGCTTTGTTGGTATGTATTGCGGCATTTGGCATCCCACGTGGGTCATGTTTATTACCATCCCCGTGTTTTATATCATTGCGGAAAAGATCGACCGCATGATCAGAACGCGTGACTACGCCGCCATCAAAAACGCCTACGGCAAAAAGGACGGCAAGAACCCCGGTCACAAGGGAAAAGACGGTTTTAACCGTTGACTTGCGGATAATAAAAAAGCGCGGTAAACTACCGCGCTTTTTTTGTTGCAAATGATTCTTAGAGAACTCTGACTTTCAAGGCGTTTGCCGCAAGAGCTTTGAGGTCGTCCGAAGAGGGCGCTTTGTCAAGGTCGGCGATCACATAGGTGACGTCGCCGCGCTTTGCCGAAGCGATCTTTGCGTCGGGAAGGATTGCTTTGACAGCGGCTTCCGCATCCGCTTGTTTGGTGAGAACGGTCACGCGGGAAGCGCCTTTTGCCGCAACGGTGAGGGCGGGGCAGTTGACGCTGTTTTTGATGTTGCCGTTTTCGATGAAGTCCTTAAGTTCCGCCGATGCCATCACAGCGCAGTTGTCTTCCGCTTCGGGAGTGGAAGCGCCAAGGTGCGGGATGGTGACGATCTTGTCCGAAACGCCGATCACGGCGGGCATCGGGAAGTCGGTAACGTACTTTTTGACCTTGCCGCTTTCAAGCGCCGCAATAATTGCCGCGTTGTCGACGAGTTCACCGCGAGCGCAGTTGACGATGCGGACGCCGTCTTTCATCTTGGCGATGGAAGCCGCGTTGACCATACCTTTGGTAGCATCGTTGAAGGGAACGTGCAAGGTGATGAAATCCGCCGAAGCGAACAAGACGTCGAGGTCTTTGGTGAAGGTGAGTTCCTCACTGATGGACTTGGCTTTCTCCTCGGTGAAGAAGGGGTCATAGCCAACCACTTTCATACCGAGAGCAAGCGCCGCCTTGGTGACGAGAGCGCCGATGGCGCCGAGGCCGACCACGCCGAGGGTCTTGCCGAAAATTTCCGGTCCGACAAAAGCCTTTTTGCCGCTTTCAACTTGCTTTGCCGCGTCTTCCTTGCCTTTGAGGGTACCGGCGAATTGCACGCCGCCCAAAACGTCACGGCAGGAGAGGAGCAGGGCGCAGATAACGAGTTCCTTCACCGCGTTTGCGTTTGCGCCGGGGGTGTTGAACACCACGACGCCCGCATCCGTCATTTTGGGAAGGGGGATGTTGTTGACGCCCGCGCCTGCGCGAGCCACCGCTACGAGGGAAGGATTGATCTCGTACTCGTGCATCGCTGCGCTTCTGACGAGGATGCCCACGGGATCAGCCGCGTCGTCCGAAACGTTATAAACGTTTTTGTCAAGATTGTTGTAGATAAGGTTGCTGATAGCGTTCAGCTTTTTGATCTCGTACATAGTTGCTCCTTATTTGTTTTCGAGCTCAAACTTCTTCATGAAGTTGATGAGCGCCTTGACGCCTTCCACAGGCATTGCGTTGTAGATGGAAGCGCGCATACCGCCAACCAAACGGTGACCCTTGAGGGAGACGAGGCCGTTTGCCGCGGCTTCCTTGACGAACTTGGCGTCCAATTCTTCGGAACCGGTCACGAAAGGCACGTTCATAATGGAGCGGTCTTCCTTGTTGACGTTGTTTTTGAAGAGGTTGCTGTTGTCGATGAAGTCGTAAAGCATCGCAGCCTTTTCCTCGTTGATCTTGTTGATCGCGGAAATGCCGCCCATCTTCTTGATGTGGCGAAGGGTGAGCATAGCGATATAGATGCTGAATGCCGGCGGGGTGTTGTAAAGGCTGTTCTTATCCGCCTGCGTCTTGTAAGCGAGCATCGTCGGGCAGATGGGAAGCTCCTTGCCGATGAGGTCCTTTTTGATGATGACCACGGTCAAGCCTGCGGCGCTGATGTTCTTTTGCGCGCCGGCATAGAGAAGACCGAACTTGGAAACGTCGATGTCACGGCTGAGGATCTCACTGCTGACGTCCGCCACGAGGGGGCAGGGGGTCTCGGGGAATTCCTTCCACCTGGTACCGAAGATGGTGTTGTTGCTGGTGATGTGAACGTAGCTTGCATCCTTGCGGAAGGAATCGACGGTCACTTTGGGGATGTAAGTATAGGTCTTATCCTCAGAAGAAGCCGCGAGGGCGATGTCGCCGTACTTTTTGGCTTGCTTGTAAGCAAGGTTCGCGAAGTTTCCGGTGACGACGTAGTCCGCTTTGCCCGTCGATGAAATCAGGTTCAAAGGAACGGCGTCAAACTGCTGACTCGCACCGCCTTGGAGCAAAAGCACCTGATAATCTTCGGGTACTTTCATCAACTCGGCAAACAAAGCGAGACACTCGTTATGGATGCCGTCGTAGACCTTGGCGCGGTGGCTCATTTCGGTAACGCTCATTCCGCTGTTTTCATAGTCGAGGAAGGAAGCTTGAGCCTCTTTCAAAACGTCTTCAAAAAGCATGGAAGGACCTGCGGAAAAATTGTAAACTCTCATAGCGTTCTCCTTTGGAGGTTTTATTCGCCTATATTTTATATCATCCGTTTTGCGTTGGCAAGCAAACGAAGGCATATAGTTGTTACATTTTGCGCAAAAATTCGCACAAATGGATTTAATGCTCGAAAAAAACTCTCAAAAAAGGTTTTTGCTCGAAAAACGCAAAAAGCCGCGCGGAAAAATCCGTTTGCGGCTCGTTTCGGTTTTTACGGTTAGCTTGCTATTTTGAAAGCCCGACGGCGCTTTCCGCAACGTGGTAATTGGTGCTGTAGTAGGAGAGCAGGGTGCCGATGTCCGACCAATATCCGCGCATGATCTTGGCGTAGATCTGCCCCGGTATTTTGGGGAAGACGTTTCTTGCAAAATCCTGAAATCCCGAAGGGATCTTTTTCAATATCTCCTTTTTGAAGACGTAAATGCCGGTGGAGACTACGTTACTAATGGGGGTTTGCGGCTTTTCAAAAAAGGCGCGCACCTTTCCGGCGGAGTTTAACAGCATGACGCCGTATTCGGAAGGATTTGTTACTTTGGTCGCCGCGATGGTGGCGAGCTTCCCGTGGCTTTTGTGGAATTCGATGAGTTCGGTCAAGTCAAAATCGGTATATGCGTCGCCCGAGATCACGAGGAAATCTTCCTCAAAGTCGCTTGCCGCGCTTTTGACGCTACCCGCCGTGCCCAAGGGTTCCTTTTCCACCGTGTAACGCAGTCGAACGCCGAGTTCCTTTCCGTCCCCGAAGGCTTCGATGATCTGATTTGCCATATAACCGAGCGTAACGGTGATGTCGTTTACGCCGTGTTTTTTCAAAAGTTCGATGATATAGCGCAAGATGGGCTTATCCAAAATGGGCATCATCGGTTTTGGCGCGTGATCGGTCAGCGGCGCCAACCTCGTTCCCTTACCTCCTGCCATGATTACAGCGTGCATAGTCGTACTCCTTTCGCTTGATAGTATGGCGTTTCGCGCAGAGGATTATTCCGCCTATGAGTTTCGCGCTTTTTCGCGGCGGAAGCCCTCGTCGG
>JAGAAA010000011.1 GCA_017615495.1 Clostridia bacterium | reverse complement strand
CCTTCGACCTCTCTCAGTTCGCGGATGCGCTCCGCCATTTCTTTGATCTTTCCGTCCAAATCAGTTCTTTCCATTCTTTCTCCAACCAATTATAGTTTATTTCTTTGTATTTTCCCGCTGATCGTCTTGGGGAGTTCGTCACGGAAGACGACGATCCTCGGGTACTTATAGGGCGCCGTGTTCTTTTTCACGTAGTCCTGTATTTCTTTTTTGAGTTCCTCGGAAGGCTCTGTGCCCTTGGTAAGCACGATGCTTGCCTTGACCACCTGCCCTCTTACCTCGTCCGGCTCGGCGGAAACGCCGCACTCCAAAACGTAGGGGAGTTCCATAATAACGCTTTCGATCTCAAACGGCCCGATGCGGTAGCCGGAGGACTTAATAACGTCGTCCACCCTGCCTACGTACCAATAGAAGCCGTCCTCGTCACGCCACGCCGTATCGCCGGTGTGGTACCAACCGTCGTGGAGTACTTCCACGGTCTTTTCCTCATTGAGGTAATAGCCCTTAAAGAGCCCGCGCGGAACTCTTTCCGAAACCTTGACGCAGATCTCACCCGTTTCGCCGTCCGGTACGCGGTTGCCCTCGGCGTCGAGGATGTCCACGTCGTAACCGGGGACGGGTTTGCCCATCGAGCCCACCTTGTGGGTGCCGCCGATCAAGTTGCCGATCATCAAGGTAAGTTCGGTTTGACCGAAGCCTTCCCTCGTTTGCAGCCCCGTCGCCTTTTCAAATTGATAGTAGACCTCAGGGTTCAAGGCTTCGCCCGCCGTGGTCATTTGCTTGACCGACGAAAAATCGTATTTCGAAAGGTCTTGCTTGATCATCATCCTCAGCATCGTCGGAGGCGCGCAGAAGGAAGTGATCTTGTGCGCGGCAAACATCGGAAGAATGTCGCTTGCGTCAAAGCGGTCAAAGTCGTAGGTGAACACCGCGCTTTCCGCCAGCCATTGACCGTACAACTTGCCCCAAAGAGCCTTGCCCCAGCCGGTATCCGAGATGGTGAAGTGCAAACCTCCCTTGGAGGCGCCGTGCCAGTACTTGGCGGTCATATAGTGCCCCAGCGGGTATTTGTAGCTGTGCTCCGCGATCTTGGGGTACCCCGTGGTGCCCGAAGTGAAGAACATCAACATCGAATCGTCACCGCAAGGAGTTTCCTTGGTGCGGTTGTAATGGGTGCTGAACAAGGGATATTCCTCATCAAAGCATCTCCACCCTTCGCGGGTGCCGTTTGCCACTATTTTGATCTTCAAGGTGGGGCAGGTCTTCTCCGCGATATCCACCTGCTCCGCAACGTTGCCGTCCGCGGTGCAAACGATCGCCTTCACGCCGGCGGCTTGGAAACGGTACTCAAAATCGTGCGCTTGCAATTGGCAGGTAGCCGGGATGGCGATGGCGCCGAGCTTGTGCAAGCCGAGGATGGCAAACCAGAACTGATAATGCCTCTTGAGGACAAGCATCACCCTATCGCCCTTTTTGATGCCAAGCGACTTGAAGTAGTTGGCGCAACGGGCAGACGCCTTTTTCATATCAAGGAAAGTGAACTTGCGTTCGGTCTTATCCTTGGAGATGTGCAACATCGCAAGCTTGTCCGGCTCCTTCTTGGCGATCTCGTCCACCACGTCAAACGCGAAGTTGAACTTGTCGTCATTGACAAAGTCAATGGAGAGCGGGTAACCGCGGTCGTCCTCCTTCACCTTGATGAACGCTTCGCTGACCGTATGGTCTTCCGAAACGCGGGGCATCAAAGTTTCGCGCACCACCTTTTCTTCCTTGTCCTCACCGGGGAGGACCACCGCGAGGAACATACAATCTTTGCCGTCCACCGCGATCATGCCGTGCGGCGTGGAAGAATTATAGTAAATGCTATCCCCTTCCTCCAGATACTCGACGTTTTCACCGACTTGCACTTTGAGCTTGCCGCTCATCACGTAGTCGAATTCCTGACCCGAATGCTTGGTCAAATGGATGGGGCTGTTTTGAAGAGCGGGATCGTACTCGTAATGCACGTAGTAAGGTTCCGCGATCTTTTTGCTGAAAAGCGGCGCGAGGTTTTGGATGTCGATGCCCTGCTCCTTCGCCGTTTCCATCCCTTGCCCCTTGCGGGTAACGGTATAGGTGGAGAGGTGCGCGCTGCGACCTTCCAAAAGATCCGTGAGGGAAATGCCAAACGCCAAAGCGCATTTGTGCAGGAAAGTAAACGGGAAGTCAAGCTCCGCCCCTTCGTACATTGCGTACTCGGCGATGGTGACGTCCGTCTTCTCCGCCATTTCCTCTTGCGAGTAATCAAAGATCTCTCTCAGCTCTTTGATACGCTCCGCAATTTCTTTTAACCGATTATTCTCTGTCATCCTTTCTCCTTTTTTGGCGCATCCTTCGCAAAAAGCTCTGTTTTGGGACGCGGCGCTTTGCGCCTTCGTGGCGCCGCCCCCGACTGCGATGGAACGACCGCAACCGTTTGAAGGAAGCTCCTATAAAGAAAAACCCGCCTCAAAACATCGGTTGCTTTGAGACGGGATAACCCGCGGTACCACTCAAATTGCGAATAAAATTCGCCACTCATTCTCGGAATCCATCAATTCCTTAGCATTAACGCAGCGTCACGTAGCCACTTACTTACCCTTTTTACTGCCGCTGACGTGGATGCGACAAGGTTTTCGGCGCTCGGCTCGGAAGGGATGACCTTTAAATGCTTCTATCGATTCGCACCAACCATCGACTCTCTGAAAGATACTACATTCAAGGCGGTCTTCGTCATAGCCTTTGAATAGAATATTCAGTTGTACACCTATCTTACTACGCATTGATAGTTTTGTCAAACGTTTCGCATACTTTTTTTATCCTTCAACAAAACGCGTCGTGAGCGCTCGTTAATTTGACAAACGGCACGAAAAGTTGTAATATTGTCGGTATGAAAGTTGTTATCGTTGGCATAGGCAAGGTAGGCGACGCGCTCGCCACTCGCCTCTTAAAGGAAAAACACGACGTTATCGTCGTGGACGAAGACTATCAGATCGTCGAAGACATCGTCAACAAAAGCGACGTCAAAGGCGTGGTGGGCAACTGCTTGGACAGCAGGATCCTCGCGGATGCGGAAGTTGCCGCGGCGGATTGCTTTTTCGCTTGCACCCTCCGAGACGAACTCAACATCCTTTCCGCCGTGTTGGCGAAAAAGATGGGCGCCAAGCGCGTGGTCGCCCGTGTGCGCGATCCTAAATACCTTTCTTCCCTTGAAAGCTTGAAAGGCGAGCTCGGCGTGGATATGTTCTTCAACCCCGAGTACCGCACCGCGATGGAGATCGCGCAGATCCTCAAGTTCCCTTCCGCCATTTCGGCGGATTCCTTTGCTTCCGGCAAGGTCACTTTGACGGAATTCCGCATCACGTCCGAAAGCCCCATCCGCAATATGAGCGTGATGGAAGCAGCCAAGACCGCCGGCGGGCGCATGCTGTTCGCCGTCGTTTCACGCGGGAATCAGGTGTTTATCCCGGGCGGTGACTTCCTTTTGGAAGAAGGCGATCACGTTTACATCGCCGCGCAGGAAAAGGATCTTCTTGATCTTTCCAAAAAGATCAACGTCTTCAAACAAAAAGCAAAGTCCGTCATCATCGT
>JAGAAA010000089.1 GCA_017615495.1 Clostridia bacterium | reverse complement strand
TTTGCCTTCCCCCACATTTTGCGGAAAAACCCCATCACTCGTCCGCCTCGCTACGCCGTTCGGCGGGAAAGTGCTCGTCCACGCGACCCTTTTTGCGGGCGATGAAGTAAACGAGCCAGGCACCGGCTACGCCGACGAGGATATAAATAATTCGTTGCGCGATCTCGCTGTCCATCGTGAGCCAGCTCACGAGGTTGAACCCGCAGATGCCGATGAGGAGCCAGTTGAGCGCTCCGACAATGGTGATGATAAGTGCGATTAACGTGATCATTTTCTTCTCCTTCGAGCGTTTTGCTCGAGGATAGTGTGCGCTAAAACCAAGAAGTTATTCCGTTTTGAGAAAAAGGCGAAAAGTTTTTGCGAAACGGTTGACTTAAAACGATTATTCCACTACAATAAAGTAAAAGTAGCTTTTAAGTCGGTACAGCGATATCGGCAAGGCGTAATATCGGAGGCTCTCCGTAAGTAGTGCCGTCATATCGTCTTGCCGCAAGGCAAGATTTTTTTATAAGGAGGAGTCAGCCATGCGCAAAGTGAAAATAATGGATCAAGCGACCGTTATGCGTACCTTAGCTAGGATCTCGCACGAGATCATGGATCGCAACGACGGCACCGATTCCCTTTGCATCTTGGGTATCAAAAACCGCGGCATCGTCCTTTCACAGATCCTTACCGAAAACTTAAAGAAATTCGGCGGCATCGATATTCCCTGCGGCTATATCGACGTTACGATGTACCGTGACGACTATACGCAGGAGCAAAAGCGCCAAAAAGCGACGGAAAGCTATATCCCTTGCGACGTCACCGGCAAGACGGTGCTTATCGTGGACGACGTTTTGTTTACCGGTCGTACGGCGCGCGCGGCGATCGAAGCCATCTTCTCCATCGGCCGCCCCAAGGCGGTACGATTGGTTTCTTTGGTGGATAGGGGGCACAGAGAAATGCCCATCCGTCCCGACTATATCGGCAAAAGCATTCCCACCTCGAGGCACGAAAAGGTTTCCGTCGTGATGGAAGGGGATGCGGAAGAGTGCGGCGTCTTTATCCTCAGCGAGGAAGAATAGGAGGGCATATGAACTTACCCAACGTAAAAACCGTAATGGGCACAGCTCAAGCGGAGTGCGATCCGCGCAGTTTTTCTTTTCTTCTTTCCGTCCTTGCCGAGAAAGGCGCTTTGGACGAACGCAAAGGATACGTCGTTTTTCCCGGTTTCTGTGACGTGCACGTGCACTTCAGAGAGCCGGGTTTTTCTTATAAAGAGACCATCAAGACGGGGTCGGCGGCGGCTGCGCGCGGCGGATACACCGCGGTTTGCACGATGCCCAATTTGAACCCCGTGCCCGATTGCAAAAGAAACCTTAAGTTGCAGTCGGACATCATCGCCAAGGACGCTTCGATCTTCGTTTACCCCTACGGCGCCATCACCAAAGGCGAAAAGGGCGCGGAGCTTGCCGATATGGCGGCGATCGCGAAGGACGTTGTGGCGTTTTCGGACGACGGCAAGGGCGTGCAGGATGAAGAAATGATGCGTCGTGCGATGCTGAAGGCGAAGGAACTCGGCAAGATCGTCGCCGCGCATTGCGAAGTCAACGAGCTTTTGAAGGGCGGCTACGTCCACGACGGCGAATATGCCAAGGCGCATGGGCACAAGGGCATCTGTTCCGCAAGCGAGTACGAGGAGATCAGGCGCGATCTAGCGCTTGCCAAGGAAACGGGCGCGGCGTTCCACGTTTGCCACATTTCCACGGCGGAAAGCGTGGACTTGATCAGAAAAGCAAAAGCGGAAGGGGTGGACGTCACCTGCGAAACCGCTCCGCATTACCTCGTTTTGGATGAAAACGATCTGGAGGAAACGGGCAACTTCAAAATGAACCCGCCGCTCCGCGGCAAAAAGGACCGCGAAGCTTTGTTGCAAGGCATCGTCGACGGCACGATCGATATGATCGCCACCGACCACGCGCCGCACAGCGAATCGGAAAAGTCCTTGGGGCTTGCCGGCAGCGCGTTTGGCATCGTCGGGTTGGAAACGGCGTTCCCAGTGCTCTATACGCACTTGGTAAAAACGGGCGTTATCTCGCTTGAAAAACTGATCGACCTAATGGCGGTCAACCCGCGTAAGAGGTTTTCCATCCCGGAAAGCGGTTTCTCGGTATGGGACCTCAGCGAAAAAGAAACGGTAGATCCCGCCGCCTTTTTATCAAAAGGCAGGTCGACCCCCTTTGAGGGCAAGGAGCTCTTTGGCGTCAACCATCTGACCGTATGCAACGGACACGTTGTTTATCAAAAGAAAAATTAAAAAAGATTTTGTTTTAAGGAGTGAATTATGGCAAAGAGAACGGACATTAAAAAGATATTGATCATCGGCTCGGGCCCCATCGTCATCGGGCAAGCGGCGGAATTCGACTACGCCGGCACCCAAGCCTGCCTTGCCTTGAAGGAAGAAGGCTACGAGGTGGTTTTGGTCAACTCCAACCCCGCTACCATCATGACGGACACGCAGATCGCGGATAAGGTGTATATGGAGCCGCTGACCTTGGAGTACATCGCCAAGATCCTCCGTTACGAGCGTCCGGACGCCATCGTCCCCGGCATCGGCGGACAAACCGGCCTCAACATCGCCACCCAGCTTGAAAAGAAAGGGGTGTTGAAAGAGTGCCGCGTGGAACTCCTCGGCACCAGCAGCACCAGCATCGAGAGGGCGGAAGACCGCGAGCTCTTTAAAGAGATGTGCGAAAGCATCGGCGAGCCCGTCATCCCCTCCGAGATCACTTACGACGTGGAAGCGGCTGCCGCCGCGGCAAAGCGCATCGGGTACCCCGTCGTGCTTCGTCCGGCGTTCACCCTTGGTGGCACGGGCGGCGGCTTTGCAAACGATGAAGCGGAACTCCGCGAGATCGCGGCAAACGGCTTTGCGCTTTCTCCCGTCCATCAGGTCTTGGTGGAAAAGAGCGTCAAGGGGTACAAGGAGATCGAGTTTGAAGTTATGCGCGACTCCGCCGATAACGCCATCACGATCTGCGGCATGGAAAACATCGATCCGGTGGGCGTCCACACGGGCGATTCCATCGTCGTAGCGCCCATTATGTCCCTCAACGAGCACGACCTCAAAATGCTGCAAGACAGCGCGATCAAGATCATTAGGGAACTCAAGATCGAGGGCGGTTGCAACGTTCAATTTGCCTTGAACCCCAATTCGAGCGAATACTTCCTGATCGAGGTCAACCCCCGCGTTTCCCGTTCTTCCGCGCTTGCTTCCAAGGCGAGCGGTTACCCCATCGCCCGCGTCACCGCCAAGATCGCGGTGGGTATGGAACTCAAGGACATCCCCGTAGCGGGCGGCACGGCGGCTACCGAGCCTTCGCTTGACTACGTGGTCGCAAAGTTCCCGCGCTTCCCCTTCGACAAGTTCACCAACGCCAGCAACGTGCTGGGCACTCAAATGAAGGCGACGGGCGAAGTGATGGGTATCGGCTCCACGCTTTCCGAGTGCTTCTTAAAATCCGTCCGCTCTTTGGAGACGGGCGTTTGCCACATCCACCTCAAGAAGTTTGACGATATGTCCACCGAGGACGTCATGGCGTATTTGAAGGAGTTCCGCGCGGACGGCATATTTGCCATCGCAGAGGCGTTGCGCCGCGGCGTTTCCATCGACGAGCTTTACAAGGTGACGATGATCACCCCGTTGTTCCTCGAGTGCGTGAAGTCCATCACCGAAATGGAAAAGGTTTTGAAGGCAAAGCCCTTTGACAAAGAAGCGCTCAAGACCGCTAAGACCATGGGCTTCTCGGATAAGTTCATCGCAAGTTTGTGGGGTACCGACGAGATCACCGTTTGCAACCTGCGCAAGGAAAACGGATTCGTGCCTGTCTTCCGCATGGTGGACACCTTGCATACGGGCAAGTATATCGCCTACCTCTATTCGACCTATAAAAACTTGCTTGACCCCGATTTCAAAAATCAATCCCGCCTGACAAACAAAAACAAGCTCGTCGTTTTGGGCGCCGGCCCCATCCGTATCGGACAGGGCGTTGAGTTCGATTATTCCACCGTCCACGCGGTGCAGACCATCAAGCGCGCGGGCTACGAAGCCATCATCATCAACAACAACCCCGAGACCGTTTCCACCGATTACACCACGGCGGACAAGCTGTACTTTGAGCCGCTCACGCCCGAAGACGTGATGGCGATCATCGATTTTGAGCAGCCGGAAGGCGTCATCGCCTCCCTCGGCGGACAGACCGCCATCAACCTTGCCGACCCGCTTAACAACCGCGGCGTCAAGATCGTCGGCACCGATTGCGCGGCGATCGACAAGGCGGAAAACCGCGACTTGTTTGAAAAACTTCTTACCGAGCTTGACATCCCGCGCCCCGAAGGCACGGCGGTGACCAAGATCGAGGACGGCGTCAAAGCCGCGGCGCGCATCGGGTACCCCGTACTCGTCCGCCCGAGCTTCGTTCTCGGCGGCAGGGCGATGCAGATCGTCGGCAACGAAAAGGCGCTTCGCCATTACCTCAAGACTGCGGTGGAGATCGACGAGGACAAGCCCGTGCTCGTGGATCGCTACATCGTGGGTAAGGAAGTGGAAGTCGACGCGGTGTGCGACGGCGTGGACGTCTTCGTGCCGGGCATCATGGAACTGGTCGAGCGTACGGGTATCCACTCGGGCGACAGCATCTCGGTCTACCCCGC
>JAGAAA010000088.1 GCA_017615495.1 Clostridia bacterium | reverse complement strand
CAAACAACGCTTGCCGCCCTCAAGTTCGATAAAGTCCACGAGGGTCTCCTCGCCGGAAAGGATCTTGCGGAGCGCCTTTTTGGCGTTGCCGGGGATCTTAAGCTTTTTTGCAAAATCGTTGCCCGTGCCGCAGGGGATCAAACCGAGGGTGATCTTGTCAAAATCCACGATGCCGTTGAGCGCTTCGCTGAAGGTGCCGTCACCGCCGATGATAAGAACTTTTGCGTCCTCGTAAGACGTGTTGATCTCCTTAACGATCTCGGTGCAGTGGCCCGCTTTTTGGGTAGGATAAAAGATGACCTCGTCGCCTTGAGCTTCGAGGATCTTACGGACGGATTCCGCCGCCCGCCTTGTCTTGCGCATCCCGGAATTTGGGTTATAGATCACGTGAAATAAACTCATATGCCCCTTTTTGGCTCCTTACGGAGCGTTAATTGTCGCGTTGCGACGTGAATTGCAACCTTTCGGTTGCGTGACGTGCGACTATGCCGCGTGAAGCGCAAGCGGAGCTTGCGTTGCGGATGGTTTGTTATCCTTAATGACGACAAAGTCGTCAAATCATGAAACGAAGTTTCGATTTATGCTTAGCAAAGCGATCGATCCCTTGTTTTTTTACTCTACCATAAGAGAGGGAGAAAGTCAATAGGCACCAAAGGTGCCAAACCGCTTCATTTTAGCCTATTTTGACGAAGCACACCTCTTTCATGCGTTGATCCTTGAGGGGCTTGTCCATCCTGTCGGTGGGCGCCGCCGCGATCTCATCCACGGCGTCGATGCCTTCCACCACCTTACCGAAGGCGGCGTATTGCCCGTCAAGGAAGGTTGCGTCCGCGTGGCAGATGAAAAACTGCGAAGACGCGCTGTCCGGCACGTTGGTGCGCGCCATGGAAATGACGCCGCGCTTGTGCGAAAGGGTGTTGCGCACGCCGTTCATCAAAAACTCGCCTTTGATCTTATCCTTGCTGCCGCTCATACCGGTACCGGTGGGGTCGCCGCCCTGCACCATAAATCCCGCGATCACGCGGTGAAAGATGAGGCCGTTGTAAAAGCCTTCCCCCACCAACTTTTGAAAGTTGCGGACGGTGATGGGCGCGTTTTCCGGGTCAAGCTTGATGACTATGCTCTTGCCGGACTCCATGGTGATTTGAACGTAGTTTGTGACGTCATTTGTTTTGACATAATTGCTCATTGCTATAATCTCCTTATAAGTGAATTGCGATTACATCGCGTGAATTGGCGACGTTGTCGCCGTGAAATTATTCGTTCCTCTCATAGTGAAGTTTTGCACGCTTTGCCTGCAAAGTGAAGTTGTTCGCTTTGCGCTCTCAGTTATGGTTGTCGCTTTCAGCTCCATCATCCACAACTTGCGCCGAGGCGCAAACTTCACTGCGCAGCAACTTCACTTGACGAAGTCATACTTCACTGCGCGTTTACGCGTAACTTCACCCTGCGATTTATTTCCGATAATCTCTAATCCGCCATTATCCCCGTCGTTATTAGCGAAAGTATTTCGCCGCCAGTGCCCGGAACGCCGGCAAACTGCGGCGGATCAAGTCCGTTGAAACGCAATACGCGATGCGCACGTACCCTTCGCACCCGAAACTGTCGGACGGCACGACCAGAATGTCGTACTTCTTTGCCTCCTCCGAAAACTCGTTGCCGTCGCCGGAGGGCGCCTTGACGAACAAGTAGAACGCACCGGAAGGATAAGCGCAGGTAAAGCCCATTTCGGTCAGCGCGGAATAGAGAATATCCCTGTTCTCACGGTAGACGTTTACGTCGGCGGTCAAGCCGTCGCACTCTTTAACGAGGCGTTGGAACAAGGCGGGCGCGCAAACGTAGCCGAGGGCGCGGCCTGCGCCGCATACGGCAAGGTAAAGCTCCTGCTTCTCAGACGCCAAAGGGGAAACGGCAATGTAGCCGATCCTCTCGCCGGGGAGGGAGAGCGATTTGGAATAAGAGTAGCAAACGACGGTGTCGTCGTAGTATTTGGGAAAGCACGTCGCCTTTTTGCCGTCGAAAACGAGAGCGCGATAGGGTTCGTCCGAGATCAAATAGATCGTGGTGCCAAAATCGTCTTCCGCATGCATCAGCGCGGCGGCGATCGCCTTAACTTGCTCTTCCGGGTAAACCACGCCGGAAGGATTGTTTGGCGAATTGATGATGACGGCGCGGGTGTTTTTGTTAAGAAGAGCGCGGAAGGCTTCCACGTTGAGTTCCAACCCATCCGCGGGCGGGCAAACGACGAGCTTTGCCCCCGCCTTTTCCGCAAAGACGCGGTACTCGGGGAAGAACGGCGCAAAAGCGATCACTTCGTCCGTCGGGTCTTTTACGATGGCGTTTAAGGTGATGGTAAGAGAAGCCGCCGCCCCGCAGGTCATATACATCAAATCGGAGTCCAAAGCAAAGCCGAACTCCTCTTCGTAATGCTTGGCAATAACGTCGCGGGTGCCCTTATCCCCCTGCGCGGAGGTGTAGCCGTGGATGGCGACCGGGCTTTCGGTGGAAAGCAGATCGATCAAGGTGTCCTTGACCTCCGCGGGCGCGGGCACGCTGGGGTTGCCGAGGCTGAAGTCAAAGACGTTTTCCTCCCCCACTGCGGCCTTGCGCATCTTGCCGTACTCAAACAGTTCTCTTATGACGGAGCGTTTTGCCCCGAGTGCATACATTTTTTCATTACAGATCATATTCTATCCCCAATAATTTTGCGGCGTTCAAGCCCAAAATTCGTTTCTTTTCCTCTTCCGTCAAGTCAAGCGACGCGACGAAATTATAACTATCCTCGTAGCTTGCCCACGGCGTATCCGTCGCAAACAGCACTTTGTCCGCGCCGTGCGCGCGAATGATCTTTGCGGCGAGAGTCTTGTCCATATAGCGCGCGACGACGCCGGTGTCGAAACGCACTTTTTCACCGACTAAGAGGTCAAAGACCTCTTGCCACATATCAAAGCCGCCCATATGCGCGAGGATCACGTTGTCCGCGCCGGTCAGGCGAAGCATGTTTTTGGCGCGAACGGGCGTGCAATGGGTGCAATCGGGGAAGCCGAGGTCCAGCCCGGCGTGCACCGAAACCAGAAGTCCAAGCTCCTTTGCCTTTTCGATGATGCGCAGGTTTTTGGCGTCGTCGATGAAGGTCTGTTGGTAATCCGGATGGATCTTGACCCCTTTTAAGCCCATCGCCTTGATCTCTTCAAGTTCCCCTTCCACGTTGTCGCTGTCCGGATGGATGCCGCCAAAGGAACGAAGACGCACCCCACAGGAATCGAATTCCCCGTCGTTGATGCGCTTTGCAAAGGCGTTTACCGAACGAAATTGCGACGGCTTGGTCACGACGGGAAGAACGAGGGCGACGTCGGTTTTGACCTTGCTTGCCGCCTCGGCAAGACCGCGGACGGTGCCGTCCGAATAATGCTCGATGTTTGCTTTTGCCGCGAGATAGGCGACCGAACGCTCCGCTAAAGCGTCCGGGAATGCGTGGGCGTGAAAGTCGATGATCATATCAGAGTTTTGCGATCTCCTCCGCCGTCAAAAGCTCCGCGCCGGACTTCAGAAGAATGGCGGAAGCCTTTTGGAAATCGGACGCCTTGATCACGAGGGAAGCCTTGCCCTCCTTCTCAATGGTCAAGCCGTACATATATTCGAGGTTGATGTCGGTTTTGGCAAGAGCCGCAAGGAAAGACTGCAAACTGCCGACTTTGTTGTCGAGGCGCACGACCAAGACGTCGGTGAGCATCGAAGAAAAGCCGTTTGCCTTAAGCGCCGCGTCCGCCTTAGCGGGATCGCTGACGATCAGGCGAAGAAGCCCGTATTCGCTGGTATCAGCCAAGCTGAGGGACATAATATTGACGTTTGCCGCCTTGATGACCGCAAGAACTTCGTCCAACCTGCCTTCTCTGTTTTCAATAAAAACCGATAACTGTTTCGCTTGCATAGTGTTTCCTCCTTTTAAATCAATTTACGTTTGTCGTTGACGCGCACGGCTTTGCCCATGCTGCGCTCGATGGTACGGGGTTCGACCAACTTGATCTTAGCGTTCAAGCCGATCATTTGTTGCACTGCCTTGCCTATCTTGACGGACAAGGCTTCAAGGCCTTTGATCTCATCGCTGAAGAACTTGCCGTCCACTTCCACCATGATCTCAAGGGTGTCGAGGTTGTTGACGCGGTCCACGATGATGAGGTAATGCGGGCTGACGCCGTCGATGGACAAAAGCGCTTCTTCCACCTGCGAGGGGAAGACGTTTACGCCGCGGATGATGAGCATATCGTCCGACCTGCCCTTGAAGCGGCTGATACGGCAAGTGGTCCTGCCGCATTTGCACTTGTCGTAGGTGATGGAAGTAAGGTCACGCGTGCGGTAACGGATGAGCGGCAAGCCCTCTTTGGAAATGGTGGTGAACACAAGTTCGCCCGTTTCGCCGGGAGCCACCGGTTCCAACGTGGTGGGCGAGATGATCTCGGGGATGAAGTAATCCTCGCAAACGTGCAATCCTTCGTGATACTCGCAATCGCAAGCGACGCCCGGGCCCATCACTTCGGACAAGCCGTAGATGTCGTGCGCGTGGATGTTGAGGTTCTTTTCGATTTGAAGGCGCATTTCTTCCGTCCAGGGCTCCGCGCCGCAAACCGCGGCTTTGAGCTTGATCTGGCTGAGGTCGCCGCTTTCCTTCATGACCTCGGAGATATGCAGGAGGTAAGAGGGAGTGCAGGCGATCGCCGTCGCACCGAAATCCTTCATCAAGGTGACGAGCTTTTGCGTGTTGCCGGTGCCCATCGGTACGGTGGTTGCGCCGATATGTTCCGCGCCGTAATGCGCGCCGAGACCGCCGGTAAAGAGACCGTAACCGTAAGCCACTTGGACGATGTCCTTTTTGGTGATGCCCGCCATGGTCATACAACGCGCCACGCATTCCGACCACATTTCGATATCCTTGGCGGTGTAACCGACGACGGTGGGTTTGCCCGTGGTGCCCGAGGAAGCGTGCACGCGCACGATGTCGTCCTGCGGCACGGCAAACAAGCCGAACGGGTAATTGTCGCGAAGGTCCGCCTTTGTGGTGAAGGGAAGCTTGGTGATGTCGTCCACGCTTTTGATGTCTTCCGGCTTCAAGCCGATGGCGTCCATCTTGGCGCGGTACGCGGGGACGTTTTCATACACCCTTTTGACCGTCGCGGCAAGGCGTTCCGATTGGAGAGCGCGCATTTCCTCGCGGCTCATCGTTTCCATTTTTTCATTCCAAATCATAAGTTTCTCCTCTTATTATTCACCGAGTCCGGTCAAAAATGCCTTTTTGTTGATCTCCACCGTCTTGGGAGGAACGGTGTTTTCGATCACTTTGAGCCAAACGTCCTTTTCCACGTCCATATGGCGCGCCGCGACGCCCAAAACTACGGTGTTGAAAACGCGTTGATTGCCCACTTCCGCCGCGATCTTGTTGGCGTCCACCTTGACGATGTTGTACTTGCCTTCAAGGCTGTCCAAAACGTCCGTGGGGTACGTGGTCGCGCCCGAAATTACCGTAATGGGCTCGATGACGACGTCGTTTACGATGAGGACGCCGCCCGGCTTCAAAAAGTGATGATAACGGGCCGCTTCCAAGCGCTCGAACGCGATGAGGACGTCCGCCTGCCCTTCTTCCACGATGGGTTCGCGCACGCAGTCGCCGTAACGCACGAAGGTGACCACGCTACCGCCGCGCTGCGCCATGCCGTGCACTTCGGAAAGCTTGACGTCGTAACCTTTTTCAATGGCGATGCCGCCCAAAATGCGGCTGGTAAGAAGGGTGCCTTGGCCGCCCACGCCTACGATCATGATATTGGTGCTCATTTGATTACCTCCCTCTTCTCCAACGCGCCGAATTTGCAGAAGGACTCGCAAAGGCCGCAGCCGTTGCACATTTCGGGGTTGATCTTTGCCTTTTTGCCGTCCTTGGAAAGCGCCGGGCAACCGCAAGTGATGCAGGCGCCGCAACCGATGCACTTATCACTGTCGGCAAAAACTTTGTACTTGAAAACTTGCCCTTTCAACAGAGCGCACGGAGCGCGGCAAATGACGACGGAAAGCTCGTCCGCCTGCGTTTCTTCCTTCAAGACCGCGGCGAGTTTTTCACGGTCGAAGGCGTCCACGGTGGTGACCCTGTTCACGCCGATCGCGTGACAAAGCGCGGTAAGATCGATGGCGGGAGCGGGCTCGCCCTTGAGGTTCTTGCCCGTGGCGGCGTGCTCTTGGTGACCGGTCATGCCGGTGGTGCGGTTGTCGAGAATGACGACGGTGCCGCTGCTCTTGTTGTACGCCGAGTTGATCAGGCTGTTGACGCCGGTATGCAGGAAGGTGCTGTCGCCGATCACGCACACCCAATTTTTGATGTAATCCTTGCCCTTTGCCTTTTCAACGCCGTGCAAGGTGGAAAT
>JAGAAA010000010.1 GCA_017615495.1 Clostridia bacterium | reverse complement strand
CACCATTGCTGTAAGCGGTCTCCTTAACGATCTTAAGTTCGCCGGTGTAGTAGTCGTACTTGGTTTGCACGTAGGTGAAACCGTTGATACGGCTGATGATGAAAGCGGCGTCCTTGCCGAGACCGTTCAAGATGACTCTCAACGGGTTCTTACGGACTTTGTTTGCCGTCCTGGCAATACCGATAGCGCCCTCAGCGGCGGCGAAGGATTCGTGGCCTGCGAGGAAGGCGAAGCAAGCGGTCTCCTCACGGAGAAGCATTGCGGCGAGGTTTCCGTGGCCAAGACCGACCTGACGTTGATCCGCAACGGAACCCGGAATGCAGAAGGACTGCAAGCCGATACCGATATCCTCAGCGGCATCCGCGGCCTTCTTGGTGCCCTTCTTAAGAGCGATCGCCGCGCCGGTGGTATAAGCCCAAACGGCGTTTTCAAAAGCGATGGGTTGAACGCCCTTCACGATCTCTTCAACGTTGATGCCTGCCTTAAGGCAGATGTCGCGCGCTTCTTCGAGGGAAGCGATGCCGTACTGCGCGAGGGTGGCGTTGATCTTCTTAATTCTTCTTTCGTAACCTTCAAAAGTGATAGCCATTTTCTTGCCCTCCTTACTGCTTGCGCGGGTTGATGAAGGTCACGCCCTCACTGAACCTGCCGTACGTGCCGGTGCACTTCTTCAACGCTTCGTCAGCGGAAGTGCCCTTCGCGATAAGATCCATCATCACGCCGAGCTTGACGAACTCGTAACCGATGACTTCGTTCTCCTTGTCAAGAGCGAGCCTGGTAACGTAGCCTTCAGCCATCTCGAGATATCTGACGCCCTTCGCCTCGGTGGAGTACATCGTACCGATCTGCGAACGGAGACCTTTGCCAAGGTCCTCCAAACCGGCGCCGATGACAAGACCGTTCTCGGAGAAAGCGGACTGCGTCCTGCCGTAGACGATCTGCAAGAAAAGCTCGCGCATGGCGGTATTGATAGCGTCGCAAACAAGGTCGGTATTCAAGGCTTCGAGGATGGTCTTGCCGGGAAGGATCTCGGCAGCCATAGCCGCAGAGTGAGTCATACCGGAGCAGCCGAGCGTCTCGACCAAAGCTTCGCGGATGACGCCGTCCTTAACGTTCAAGGTAAGCTTGCAAGCACCCTGCTGAGGCGCGCACCAACCCACACCGTGCGTAAGACCGTTGATGTCCTTGATCTCCTTGGCTTGAACCCACTTGCCCTCTTCGGGAATGGGAGCGGGACCATGGTTAGGACCTTTCTTGACGCAAACCATTTCATCAACTTCGCGTGAATATTGCATTAAAAGTTTCCTCCCAAAAAATTTGTATTTTCAGTATATCACACGCGCGCGACCATTGTATAACGATTTTTACCAAAAAAATACTCTTCCTAATAAAAAAATGCGCAAAAAGAAAAGAGAGACCCCTCAGGACCTCTCTTGATGCGATAATTCGCGTTGCCCGCATTGCCGTCTCGCGGCAGTACTAAACCCGCCGATTGCAGGTTGGGTATAGGCTATCCGATGCTTCTGCCTTCCGCCGATATGACGCGGCCTGACATCCGACGTCGCGTTTCGCCTCCCCTAAATAGTATTGAGGTTGTGACATATCCGCTGCTCGCACAACGCAGGTTACTATTTATTTTATAGCACAACGAAAATGCGAATTGCAATAGTTATTAAGATTTTTTAGGTAATGATACCCTGCGTTAAAAAACCTCTATGCGGTCACTCTTCTTCGTAACCTTCTTCCTCTTCGTCTTCTTCCACGGCGTCACGGTAGTAACTTTCGAGGTAGAACGGGATGGCTTTTTTCTCGTCGTTGCGGATCTTTCCGAGAATGAAATGGAAGAGAATGTTTAGGATGACGCAGATCACAACGCCGAGGAAGATATCCAAAAGCCCCCATCCGTTGATGCCGGTGATCTCAAAGGAAATGTAAGTCATTCCGACGTTGTTGAGCCCGTACAAAATGAAGATCGCGGCGATGAGACCAACGAAGCAAGAGGCGATGACTTTGACGCGGAACTTGTTGAGCGGCAAGGAATTGAAGATCAATTGCACAAAGCCGCACGCCACCAAGGTAAGCGCGCCGACGGTGGAAACCATCTCAGACGGGATGTTGAACGCTTCCGAGAAGAGAAAGTGGCTGGCAAGCACCGAGAACAACAAGGAGAAAGTTGCCGGATACGTTCGTTTCAGCACCTTTTGTATGAAGTTTCCGCCCGGGACCTCGTCGTTTGGTTGCAGAGCCAAAAACAGCGCCGGGAACCCCAAAACGAACACCTCGAACATCAACATCTGCGACGTTGAGAAGGGGAACAAGTTGCCAAGACACAAACAGATCGTGGTCAAGATGATGGTAAACAGGTTTTTCATTACGTAAAGGGAGGAAACTCGCTCGATGTTACTCACGACACGCCTGCCCTCTTGCACGACGGCGGGAAGCGAACTGAACTTGCTATCCACCAAAACGATGCCCGCAACGCTGCGCGCCACTTCGTTTGCGCTGCCGAAAGAGATACTGCAATCGCTGCTCTTCAAGGCGTGGACGTCGTTGACGCCGTCACCCACCATACCTACCGTGCGGCCCTGCTTGCGCAAATGATTGACGATGATACACTTTTGTTCGGGGCTGACGCGGCCGAAAATGCGATATTGATCGGTCGCACGCTTGAGTTCATCCTCGGTAAGGTCCGCGCAATTGATGTACTTATCGCTGTCGTCGATGCCCGCTTTTCCGGCAATTTGCGCCGCGGTGCGCGCGTCGTCGCCCGAGATCACCATGATCTTAACGCCGTTGTCCTTAAACCAACGCAAAGTACAAGGCGCGTCGTCGCGGATCTCGTCTTCGATGGCGACTGCCATCAAAGGAGTGCATTTTTGCGGATTGGGGAAAAGAATGTCGCCCTCCAAACGTGAAAGGAGCACCACCCTTCTGCCCGATTTGTAATTCATTTCGGAAAATTCTCTGACCGCCCCGTCAAAAGTGCTGACAAATTCGGGCGCGCCGAGAAGGTAATTTTTGCCGTTTTTGAAAGTGACGCCGCCGTACTTTCTACCTGAATAGAACGGTAAGGCGAAGGAGATCTCCTCGTCACTTCCGTTTTGGAAGGTCTTTTTCAAGGCTTTCGCCGTTGAGTTGATATCGCGCGTGCCCGCCAAAAGATCCGCTAAGATCTTGTCGCAATCTTCCTCTTGAGAAAACACCTGTTTGTTGACAACGCGCATTTCGCCCGTCGTGATGGTGCCCGTTTTATCCAAAAGAAGGGTATCGACCAAAGCGAGCATTTCCACGCCGTAAAGGTCTTGCACGAGGGTGTTCTTTTGCGACAATTTCAAAACTGCGACCGCAAGCGCGCAGCTCGTTAAGAAGAACATGCCGACGGGGAGCATCGCCAAAGCGGAAGCCGCCGTATACTTCAAGGCGTTGTGCACGCCGGAATCCGCCACGTACAAGTTAACGAAGAAGGATGCGATGGCAAGCGGGATCAAAATAACGGATATGATCTTAATGATATAATTCAACGCGTAGAAAATTTTGCTTTTTGGTTTGCTCAAACGACGCGCCGCCCTGCCGATGCGATGGATGTTACTGTCCATCCCCACACGATCCGCCTGTACGACCGCTTCGCCGACAAGCACGTGACTGCCCGAAAGGATGTAGCTGCCGACGCCCCTTTTGATGATGTTGGATTCGCCGGTCAGGATGGATTCGTCAAGGTCTACCGAGCCTTCGCGGATATACCCGTCCACGGGCACCTTGGAGCCGGCGCGGATGATGACGAGGTCATCCAAAACGATGTTGCGCGCCGCAACTTCCACCTTTCTGCCGTCGCGTATGACGGGGAAATCGCTATCCACCTTAAAGGATAGCCTTTTGACGGCGTTTTTGGCTTTGATGCCCTGCACCGTACCCACGACGATATTACAAACGATGATCAAAGAGGAAAAAGTGTCGCTGTACTCCCCAATGATAAAAAGCATGATGACGAGGATAAAAGTGACGATGTTACAAAAGGTAAAGACGTTTTCCGCAACGATCTGCAAATAAGATTTGGAAGTGTTGATGACCTTCCAGTTGGTTTGACCTTCCTTCTTTCTTTGCGCCACCTGCGAAAACCCGAGGCCCATCTCTAAGCTCGGAGAATAACGTTTGATCGGCTTCTTTTGTCTTTTCGGTAAAATGCTCATTTTATTTTTACGCTCAAATGCCTTTCAATATCGAATTCGCTCCACGGGAAGGCGGTATCGTCGGGGAAAGCCCTAAACACCATAACTTCCTTTTTGGTAGGATGCGTAAAACGGATCTCCGTACTCCAAAGAGCAAGATTGTCGGATTTTACGTACTTTTTTCCTGCGTATTTGACGTCGCCCACCACCGGACAACCGATGGCGGCGGTTTGCACTCTGATCTGATGCGACCTGCCGGTATAAAGCTTTACCTCAACGAGGGCGAGCCTTTCCTTCTTTTCAAGCAAGGCATAATCCAAAACCGCTTCTTTTGCGCCCTTGACGCCCATCGGAACGATGGAAACGACGTTTTTGACTTCGTCTTTCAGCAAATAATTATGAAGCCTGCCGCGCTTATCCTTGGGGGTATCGGCAAGAACTGCGAAATACTTCTTTTCAAAGTCGCCGTCCACGATGCTGGCGGAAAGGCGCTCCGCCGCTTTGCTGGTTTTGGCAAACACCATAACGCCGCCGGTGGGACGGTCCAAACGATGGACGAGCCCGAGGAAAACGTTGCCCGGCTTTTGGTAGGTATCGCGCAGATATTCCTTCAAGAGGGTAAGCATATCGGGGTCCTTGCTGGCGTCCTCTTGAGAAGGCACGTTAAAAGGTTTGACCACCACGATGATGTGGTTGTCTTCGTATATGATGGGAATGTCCTTATAAGTGATGCTCATATTTTATCCTTTGAACGTCGCTATCCCGCTGCAACCGCAAGGAAGTTCTATCCCTTCGTCGGTGGGCAACGCGAGTTCGTACGCGTTTACGTCGCAATTGTACTTTTTGCCGAGAACGAGCTTGAGCAAGTCGGCGATCACCGTCGGTTGCAAGCCGGTCGTATACGAATTAATCAAGAAGAAAAGCGGTTTATCCGACAACACTTCCACCGTCCTCTTTAAGAGGGGATAAAGGTTTTCTTCCAGTTTCCACACTTCCCCGTCGGGACCTCTTCCGAAGGAAGGCGGGTCCATGATGACCGCGTCGTAACGGTTGCCGCGACGGATCTCCCTGTTGACGAACTTCAAGCAGTCGTCCACGATGTAACGGATGGGAGCCTTGGCGAGGTCGGAAGACGCGGCGTTTTGTTTTGCGCGGTCCACCATCGCGGGCGCGGCGTCAACGTGCGTGACGGCAGCCCCCGCCGAAGCGGCGGCAATGGTAGCCCCTCCGGTATAAGCAAACAAATTAAGCACCTTGATATCGCGTCCGGCGGAGCCGATCAACTTGACGATATCGTCCCAATTTGCCGCCTGCTCGGGAAACAGACCCGTGTGCTTGAAGTTTTTGGAAAGCTTCAAGTGGAAGGTAAGCCCTTTTCTGGTGACGGTAAACTCTTCTTTGAAGGGTTTTACGATCACCCACTTTTCTTCCTTCTTCCCCGCCTCGGCGCGATAATACGCGTTGAGTTTTTCGTAGGAAAAGAGGTCGAAAGGCGCTTCCCAGATCGCCTGCGGATCGGGTCGTAACAGATAAACTTTTCCCCAGCGCTCGAGCTTATAGCCATCGCCCGTGGCGATGATCTGATAATCGCGCCAGCCCTCGGCTATATGCGGCATACCGATAAGGTGACGGCTTTGCCGCCGAGGTCGTAATCTTTGGTAAATCCATCCGTCATGCCAAAGACGACTTCATCCGCGAGGACGTCGCCCGCAACGTCGTGGTCTTTGACGATCTTCTTAAAGGATTCTTCGCCGATGATACCGAGTTTGATGTGGTCGGTAACTTCAAAACCGGCGTCCTTACGCATGGTTTGGATCTTGGAAACGAGTTCACGCGCATAGCCCTCGTCGATGAGTTCCGGCGTGAGCGAAGTATCCAAAGCGACGGTGATCTTGCCGTCCGACTCCGCGCTGAAGCCCTCGCCGCTCTTGGTGGAGATCAACAAGTCGGTCTCGGCAAATTCCACGTCCTTACCGCCAAGATTGGTGGTATAAACGCCGCCGTTTTTGACCGCCGCCACAACTTCCGCCGCGTTGCAAGTGGTGAGGAAGTTTCTGATCTGACCGAGCAAAGCGCCGTACTTGGGCCCAAGGGTCTTAAGCTGCGGCTTGAGTTCGTAGGTGATGAAGGATTGCCCTTCTTCCGCGCGAGTGATCTTTTTAACGTTGAGTTCCTCCGCCGCGATCTCAAGCATACCGTCGAGTTTGACTTCCACGTCGGTTTTCACAAAGAGATTGGACAAAGGCTGTCTGTTTTTGATGTTCGCCTTACTGCGGCAAGCCCTTCCGAGGAAGACGATGTTTTCGATCAAGGACATTTCCTTCTCGAGTTCCTTGTCGATATAGCGCTCGTCCGCCACGGGGAAGGAATTCAAATGCACGCTGATGGGCGCATCTTTATAATTGTTGACGACCAGGTTGCGATAGACGCTTTCCGCCATAAAGGGGACGAAAGGAGCAATGACCTTGGACATCGTGGCGAGCACGTGATACAAGGTGGTATACGCCGCAGCCTTATCCTCCGTCATACCCTTGCCCCAGAACCTTTCGCGGCAACGACGGACGTACCAGTTGGAAAGTTCGTCGGTAAAGTCGCCGATCATACGGGCGCTTTCGGTGATCTTGTAATCTGCAAGTCCTTCGTCTACGCTCTTGACCAAGGTGTTCATACGGGATAAGACCCAGCGATCCATCAAGGTAAGTTTGCACTTATCGAGGTCGTATTCCTGCGGCTGATAATCGTCGATGCCTGCGTAAAGGGTGAAGAAGGCGTAGGTGTTCCAGAACGTACCCATAAACTTACGTTGCGCTTCGGAAACCGCCTCCGCGTAGAAACGCGAGGGGAGCCACGGCGCGCTACCGGTATAGAAGTACCAACGCACGGCGTCTGCGCCCTGCTTATCAAGGACGCTCCACGGATCGACCACGTTGCCCTTATGCTTGCTCATCTTAATGCCGTCTTTGTCGCCTACGTGACCGAGCACGATGCAGTTTTTAAAGGGAGCCTTATCAAAGAGCACGGTGGAGATCGCCATCAAGGTATAGAACCAACCGCGGGTTTGGTCCACGGCTTCACTGATGAAATCCGCAGGGAAATGCTTCTCAAACAATTCCTTGTTCTCAAAGGGATAATGCAACTGCGCAAAAGGCATCGAGCCGCTGTCAAACCAGCAGTCCATAACTTCGGGCGTACGCTTCATTTCCCCGCCGCACTCACACTTGAAGGTAATGCGGTCGATGTACGGGCGGTGCAGTTCGGAAGGCAATTTGCCGGAAAGCTTAAGAAGTTCCGCCTTGCTGCCCACGACGTGGATCTTGCCGCAATCGGAGCAGACCCAAACGGGAAGCGGCGTGCCCCAATACCTTTCGCGGGAGACGCCCCAGTCGATAACGTTTTCAAGGAAGTTGCCAAACCTGCCGGAACCGATGGTCGGCGGGATCCAATTGACCTCGGAATTGTTCTTCAAAAGGTTGTCGCGCACCGCGGTCATTTTGATAAAATAGGAACTGCGCGCATAGTACAAAAGCGGCGTGTCGCATCTCCAGCAGAAGGGATAACTATGCGTGTGCAAATGCTTCTTGAACAAAAGCCCGCTCGCCGCAAGCTTTTCGATGATCATCTTGTCGCCGTCTTTGGCAAAAACACCAACGAGGTCCTTGACCGCGTCAACGAACCTGCCGCGCTCATCCACGAGCTGGACGAAGGGGAGCCCGTACTTCCTGCCTACTTTGGCGTCGTCTTCACCAAACGCGGGCGCGATGTGAACGATGCCGGTGCCCTCGGTCAAAGTAACGTACGGATCGTTGGTGACGTAATAGGCTTTTTCCGCCTCTTTTGTGCCTTTGATGTAATCAAACAAAGGCTCGTACTTCTTGTGCTCGTAGTAACTGCCCTTGTGGGTATCGATAATTTCCGCCCCGTCGCCGATGACGCTATTTACAAGCGCCGAAGCGAGGATGTAATACTCATCACCCACCTTAACGCGAGCGTAATCTTCGTCCGCGTTCATACAAAGTGCAACGTTGGACGGGAGGGTCCAAGGCGTGGTGGTCCAAGCGAGGAAATAGGTGTTTTCTTCCCCAACCACCTTAAACTTGGCGGTGACGGTCATATCCTCGACGTCTTTGTAGCCCTGCGCAACTTCGTGAGAGGAAAGCGCCGTGCCGCAACGCGGGCAATACGGAACGATCTTGTGACCTTTGTAAAGAAGGCCTTTTTCGTGGATGGTCTTAACCGCCCACCAAACGGATTCGATATAATTGTCGTCGTAAGTGATGTACGGATTGTCCATATCCGCCCAATAACCCACGCGGTCGCTCATCACTTCCCATTCGCCCTTGTACTTCCAAACGCTCTCTTTGCACTTTTTGACAAATGGCTCGATGCCGTAACGCTCGATGTCCTGCTTGCCGTCCATGCCAAGCATCTTTTCCACTTCAAGCTCGACGGGAAGACCGTGGGTATCCCAGCCGGCTTTGCGCTCGACGTGATAGCCCTTCATCGTGCGATAACGGGGGATGATATCCTTAATAACGCGGGTCAAAATGTGGCCGATGTGCGGCTTGCCGTTTGCCGTAGGCGGGCCGTCGTAGAAGGTGTATTCCTCGCGGCCTTCGTTTGCCGCAACGCTCTTGCGGAAGACGTCGTTCTTCTTCCAAAAATCAAGGACTTCCTTCTCCCTGCCGCAAAAATCCAATCCGGTATCAACTTTGTTAAACATATCTTTGCCTCTTCTTAAGAATTTCGCATCGCTGTGACGCGTTACTTTATTTTGATCATTATTTTGCTGTCTTTGCCGCTTTCACCCACGGGGATGCGCGCGCTTTCGAACCCGCTCAAGGTGGAAACGAGGTCGGCAAGTTTGCGATAACCGTAGTTTCTGGCGTCAAAGTCCGGCATCCTCTTGGAAAGGTTGTTTCCCACGTCCGCAAGGTACGCCCAGCCATCGTCGTTACCGATGCTGTTGACGATGTCCTTGATCGCCGCCCTGACCTTTTTCAGGGGGACGACGGATGAAACGGCGGGCTTTTCAGCCCCCTTCTTTTCCTTTTTGTCTTGATCTTCCTTTTCGACCTTGTCACTTTTGCCGTCAAGCTTCTCTTCCGTCTTTTCCTCGGCGTTTTTCAACACTTCGAGGTAAATAAACTTTTCGCAAGCCTTGATAAAGGGTTGCGGCGTCTTCTTCTCGCCCATACCGAGCACCAGCATGCCCGCCTCTCTGAGGCGCATCGCCAAACGCGTGAAATCGCTGTCCGACGTGACCAAGCAAAAACCGGTGACTTTGCCGGAATACAAAATATCCATCGCGTCGATGATCATCGCGCTGTCGGAGGAGTTTTTGCCCGTGGTGTAGCTATACTGTTGAATGGGGGTGAAAGAATATGTTAAAAGAGAATTTTTCCAGTTGGAAAGCTGAGGTTTGGTCCAATCCCCGTATACGCGCTTATACGTGGGAATACCGTAATTTGTGACTTCATCGAGAAGATCCTGCGCGTATTTTTCGGACACGTTTTCGGCGTCCACCAATACCGCGATCTTATTATCTCTGTCCATACAATCTCCGTCATGCGGCATCAGCCGCCATCTTTACTTAAGGGTACCGTGCAGCTTTTTTTGTCAGACGCTACCGAAGCGGACGCGAACGTAGGTGACTACTCCGAAGCAACCTTATGGCACACGACAGACGCCGCTTAGTGCTGCTACCGTCAGGTCCTGACACGGTTCACAGGTTATCGTTGCACAAGACACCGGGATCAACATTCCTTGCGCCGCTCAGCCTTCCATAACGCAAGCCGAGAAAAGCATTCTGCCCCACTATAGCGGATTGTGGGTATAGGGCACCGCTGGCTCCCCGCATAGCACGGTAGGATTATTATATCATAAAGAAAAAATATAATTCAAGCGTTTTGCACCTATTCTTTGCTTTGGCAAAGGAGGAATAAGGCGAAAGATTTATCGAAAAAACGCAAAAGGTCATAAAAGCGCGAAAAACGAAGTAGAATTTTATATGAAACGACATTCCACGGAGATCTCACGTTACGGCGCATACTATTCCGGCAGAGAGGACGGCGGCTTTTCGGAGCATTT